>JAQUTS010000110.1 GCA_028694275.1 Candidatus Gastranaerophilales bacterium | reverse complement strand
CACAACTCTTAGAACTCTGCCCTTGATAATAGAGTTTTGTTCAAGTTTTGTTTCTTTATTCAATTTAAGATCTTCGATAATCCTAAAAGAGTACTCTTGAAGAGGATTCAGTGAAGAAAACTCACTCAAAGACTCCACTAATACAGTTTTGGCCTCCACCGGCATAGCAAAGATAAAGTATAAACATACCAAAGCAAAAAATATTCTATTTTTCATAAATCACCTGTTAGATTAAAAATCTAAAATATAAGTAAACAGTACTCATAACCAAAGAGATTATACTTATCAAAGAACCATACTTTAAGAATTCCATAAAGGTAATCTTGTGTCCTTTGGAAGCAGATGTCTCACTAACGATTACGTTTGCAGCAGCCCCGATAATTGTGAAGTTACCACCCAGACAAGCACCCAATGAAAGGGCCCACCACAAAGGATGTACATCATTGCTGTGAGGCATAGTATGTTGAACCTGATCAATCAATGGAACCATTGTGGCAGTATATGGGATATTATCAACAATCCCCGATATAATACCTGATCCCCACAGAATCAAGAAACAAGCCAAATCCAAGCTTCCGTTAGTAACTGCTATAAGTTTTTGAGCGAGGAAACTAATCCCCCCTGATGCTTCAAAACCTCCTATGATTATGAAAAGACCCACAAAGAAAAATATTGTAAGCCATTCTACATCTTCGTATATTTCTTTTGGTTTTTCAAACAAAAGCAAAACACTAGCACCCGCCATAGCACAAACATATGTTGCAATATGCGTTGCATCATGGGTAACAAAACCAGCAATAACAAGCGCAAGAACTATCAAAGAACGAATCATTTTTGATTTGTCTCTTATTGTTTTAGAGTTATCAAGATTTGCAACATGTGACATTTTTTCAGGAGTAGCTTTCAACTGATGTCTGAACATAAATATCAAAACACCTGTACATACAAAGAAAATCATCGCAATTATAGGAGTTAATTCATTCAAAAACTGCATGAACGAAATTCCGGCCTTCAGACCTATTATTATGTTTGGAGGATCCCCTATCAAAGTAGCAGTACCCCCGATATTAGAAGCAAGTATCTCCGTAATTAAAAACGGTATAGGTGATATCTCGAACTCTTTTGCAATGGCAAAAGTAATCGGCATAATCAAAACAACTGTCGTCACATTATCCAAAAAAGCAGAAGCTACTGCCGTGAAAAGGGCTAAAGTAAACAAAACTCTTTTAGGATAGCCTTTTGTAAATTTGAGAAGATTAATAGCCAACCAGTCAAACATACCGCTCTTAGAAGCAATATGAACAATAATCATCATACCGATAAGCAAAAAGATTACATCAAATTCTATATATTCAAAAACAGATTTTATGTGAGCAGCAGCTCCATGTGAAGAATACTGGGGTACAAGCCCTAAAAGCAAAGTAAGAGAAGCCCCGAACAATGCCACAACAGACTTTTGTATTTTTTCTGTTGCAATGAAAAAATAAGCTATCAACAAAATCAGCCCTGAAACCAACATCTCTTGCCCAGCAAACATAAACCGCCTCCTTTAAACTATTCTCCCCAAAATTCGGACATAATACCCCTATTGTGCCATCAATTCAACAAAAAAGCAACTCTACAAAGTATTTCTGTTTGCCTTAAACAAATCTTCTTGCATTCTGCGATCTATTTTTCTGTTTACTCTTGAGAGCTCGTCAATCTTCAAATTGGCAGAAGTAATTTGGTCTATGGTATTTTGTTTTTGATTTTTCAATTGAGAAATATGCGTATCCAACTCAAACACATCAGACACCTGCAAATGGGTTTGTGCCTTTCGCTCAAGCAATTGTGCTTCTTTTTGTCTGAGGAGCCTTTTATACGAAATCTGCCCTTGCCCATCAGGAGAATCCACTCGCTTGGATTTTAGTTTTTGAATACGTTCTGATTGATGCAACAAAACCTCATTATTTGTTACCAGATCTTGCTCTTTTTGAATTTTTTCAAGTTCTGCTTGCTTCTTTTGGATTTTTTCAAGTATCAAAGATGGAGAAGTATACTCAAAAGAGTTATTTTTGAGCGATTCCTCGCAAACTTTCATACCTTCTTTGGCCTGTTCATATCTTTCTTTTGCGTTCAGTCTTTTTTGCAAAGGAATTTGTTTATTAGATATAGTCGAATATGCAGATTTTTTAACAGATGAAAGATTATTCAACTTATCTTGAGTAATAAAATAACGGGTGATTTTTTCCACATCCAATTTTTCTGCCACATGTGGAGGAATCAAATCTTTGGAGGCCTCCAACCTTGCTATTTTTTCTTGCAATGAGGCTTTTTGCTGTTCTTTTTGTAGTTTCAATTTTTGAGCATCATCAGAAACCACTTTCAAAACTTTACCTACCGGTTTTTGGGCTTTTTCATCCAATTCGGCTATTTGTTTGTCAATAAAGAGATTACGTTTTAACGAAGGAACATAATCCACCCCTTGAATCACAAAAAACTCTCTTACATTTTGAATATTCACCTTCTGCAAATCTTGTGATGTAAGTTTGTTTTTCTTTTTATCCAAAACTTCAATTTGTTTTTTCAAAACTTCTTTTTTATGTTTTTTTGTTTTGACCAATGACGGTTTTTTGCCGGCTGATTTGGCAAAACTACGATATTCTGACTTTAACGCGGCTATTTGACTATCTATTAAAAGATTATTAACCACTGCACGAGTACTATGATCAATATTTAAATTGCTCAAAAATGACTCTGTCACTCGAGGATTTAATTGAGTCAAAATATGGTTGGGCACAAGTTCTTTGCTATTTTGCAATTCAAATTTTGTTTTATTAATTTGTGCATCTCGTTCATTTTTAATGGCTTCAGAAGTCTTTTTACCGACTATTTGCTTCTCCTGTGATGAACGGTTAAGCTTGCCTTGTTTTGCTTTCAAGCTTGCAATTTGGCTATCAATGCTGAGATTTTTTCTTATTGATCTGATACCTTGATTGAGTTCATATTGTGCATTTAGCTCAGATAGTTGCTGCTGCAAATCCAAAATCATAGGTTTCTTAGCAAGAATGTTATTATTTCTAGTTATTTCTTTTTTGATAAGTTTTTCACCCTTCAAAAATCTGCCTATTTGTTCAAGTTTTTTACTCAACATTTCAAATGATGGCTGTTTTTGATCTATTTCAATGATTTCTTGACGCTTTTGGCGCATAAGCTCTCTTACAGGAGCAATGGAAGACTCTGTTGCTTCTTTATTGACTTCAAGAATTAACACATATTTTTGTTTTTTAATAATATCTCTTTTTTGCTTTAAATAATCAAGCATAGAAATAGGTTCTTTGGTATTATCAGGCTGAATTTTTCGATTTTTCAAAGAAGTATATCTGAGTAACTGTTGTTCTAAAATCTTGTCATCAACCAATAATTGCTGGCGTCTTTCAATCTCTTGAATAGCCAGAGTCCTCTTTTGCAAAGAAGCTGCAAGCTCTTGGTTATCTTTTAACCCAAGAGGGTTTTTGTTAACATACTCTGACAAATCACGATATGCTCCTTTTAAAGATTGGGCAATCGCAGACTTTTTTTGCGCCTTTGTTTGGGTATCAGGTTCTATTTTGAGATTTTTAAGCTGCTCGAGCTTGCTTTTGGCCTCAAAATATTTAATTATTTCTTGCGAATCAAGCTGTTCCATAATATGATCGGGGACTTTTACTTTGGCTTGTTTAAGTCTTTTTATTTGATTTTGAGGAGCATTTTGAGATTTTAGACGATGAATTTGCTTATCCAATGAATGGTTTTTCTTAACAGCCAAAATCCCTGAATTCAAATCATATTGAGCTTGAATGCTTGCAAGTTCTTCTTTTAAAACAGGTAGGTCTTTAACTTGAGCTTTTATTGAATTGTTTCTTTGAATCAAGACTAAAGTAGCTTCTTCCCCGCTTAAAAGTCTGTCTATTTGAGCAATTTTTTTCTCAAGTTTATGGATTTGTTTAACTTTAGGCGAGCCAAGTTGAAAAGGTTTCAAATTGGAAGTTAAAGTAGGAGAAAAAATAGTCCCTGAATCCTTTGAAGAAGTTGGATTCAAGAGTTTATTTCCCGCATTATCCGATGGATTTATACGCATAAAGGCTTTAATTTGCTTCTTCAAATTCCTTGGCAAGTCAGAAATTTTTTGCGGTTGAGCTTTTTCCTTGAGTTTTTTTTCTTCAGGAACGATATATTCAGAATAAAGCTGGTTAATTTTTTCCTGATTGGCTTTTTTTGCTTCTTGAGCCTGAAAATATGGTGATTTCATAGCCAAAGTCTCACGTAATGTAATACTTTGCGCTATTTCTTGTGAAAGTTGGTTAACCTGATCTTCAAGTTGCTTGACTGATTGTTTTAAGATTGTTACCTGGTTGTTATTATCATCAATGCGCGTTTGAGCATTTTGTTTTATGTTTTTGATAGTTTCTTTTTTCTTTGCACGCCTTGCGATACGTTCTTGCGAAAATCTGTTTGGCTGGCTATATTTAGGGACTTCAGGCAAAATAAAACCATCTTGTTTATCAAGGGTCGAAGTGATAGTTTGCAAAACATCTATTTGCTCAACTTTTTGAGTAACAGGTCGAGGATTAACAAGCGTTTTTTCATAGAAAAATTCAGGATTATAAAGCCCATCACTTAAAGTATGTAAAAAGTTGGAATAATTTGAATCTTTTTCTACTTCCAAGACTTGTTTTTGAAAATGCACATCGGTAAAATATCTCTCAACATCATCTTCAGGCAGTTCCAATGCATCAGCGATAGAATCCTGGACTTTGTTGTTGGGATTCTCTTCAAGCTTTTGACCTAATTTTCTAAAAAAAACATTCGCTTGTTTTTTTGATACGTTAACTTCATTATCAGGCTTTGGCAAGTGTTCTACAGCTTCTTTTACACGTGTTAGAGCTTTATTTGAATCAAGTTTAAAAAAATTATCAAAAAACTCAGACATCTGCTTTGCAGCCAAATTAAATCCGCCTTTAAATGCTACATCAGCGTTCTGAGGACGGCTAGCTGCACCTTTATGACGATACGGCTCTCGTTTAACTCCGAATGGGGTTATAGTCAACATTAAATTTTATTACTCCTGATCTCTCAAAATATCCAGCATGCGCATAAAAGCACCTGAAAATAAGTATTTGCTAGTTTATTAAGAAAATTTAAATCTTTTGTTTAAGTGCTATAATTATTTCGAAAAAGATTTTGAAGAGAGACTAAAAATGAAATTTGATACAAAACTACTGCACGCAGGCCATAACCCAAAAGACCACAACATGTGCATAAATGTACCGATATACCCAAGTACGGCTTTTGACTTTGGTGATGTCCAAAGAGGAGCTGATCTTTTCGACCTAAAATGCGCAGGCGATATCTATTCCAGAATATCAAATCCAACCACAAATATTCTTGAAGAAAGAATCGCAGCACTTGAAGGCGGTGTCGGGACTTTGTGTTTTTCATCAGGACAAGCAGCTACAACTTGTGCCATATTGAATATCACACAATCAGGTGAAAACTTCGTCGCAGCATCAACTCTATATGGAGGAACATACAATCTGTTCTCTTCAACCTTCAAAAAAATCGGAATAGAAACAAGGTTTGCAAAAGGCGAAGAACCACAAGATTTTGAAGAACTGATTGATGAAAACACAAGATGTATTTTTATCGAACTTTTAAGCAATCCTGCTCTAAATGTGATTGATATAGAAGCATTAGCCAAAGTTGCACACAAAAACAATATTCCGCTAATAGTAGATAATACAATCCCAACTCCATATCTTTGCAGACCTTTTGAATGGGGTGCAGATATAATAATTCACTCAACTACCAAATACCTATCAGGACACGGGAATGCAATGGGTGGTGCGATTGTTGACTCAGGCAACTTTGATTGG
>JAQUTS010000109.1 GCA_028694275.1 Candidatus Gastranaerophilales bacterium | reverse complement strand
GTTTTAATCCCTAAAATTATTCAAATGACCTATCCTGACCTTTCTGCGGATGAAACTGAACAGGTTCGTCAGCAAGATGTAGCCGATAGTGTGCTAAAAAATAGTGACATAGAAATAAAAGAAACTGGTGGAAAACAATTTATTCGTGATGCAGGAAGGTTTATAAATATTGATGATTTAAGCATTGATTTGATTGACACTATAAATCCTTTTCAAAAAGCGTTCGAAATTATCTCTAAATCAGTAACAAAAGGTGTATTTAAAAGCATTAAAGATGCTATTGAATCAACAAGAATAACTATTACTGAGGAAGAAGTAAAATATTATTACCCAAAGGCTGTGGAATTCAAAAAAACAACTGGCAAAGATCCAAATATCAATGCTATCAACCCGATGGAGCGCAAAATGGCAGAAGCTGTTATCTATTTAAAAAATCTCAAACGCAAACAAGGAGCTACAGTTGGACAGTAATGATTTATTATCTTTAATAGGCGATGATGATATCTTTGGTATAAATGACCAAAAACCAAAGCCAACTCCTAAAAACGCAGAAGAAGAGCGCCTTGTCGAAACTTTTGAAGAGATAAATGAGTTCTTCGCAAAACATGATCGAGCTCCGCAAGAAAGCTCCGATATTATGGAGAAAAAGCTCTATTTTAGATTGAAAAAGTTTAATGAAAATAAAGAAAAGATTACTACTCTCAAGCCTTATGATACTTATAATCTTTTAAAAGAAGAAGCCAAAAAGATTGAAACAATTGATGATATTTTAAGTGATAGTGATTTGGATTTATTTAATGATGAAGCAGAAGATATTTTTAACGTCAGACCTGTTTTAGCAAAAGCTACTGAAATATTAATGCCAGATTATAGAGGACAACATAAACCTTGCAAAGATTTTTCAATTTTTGAAAAACACTTTGTTGATTGTCAAAAAGATATAAAAGAAGGTCGGCGTACGCTTTCACCTTTTGAAAAAGAGCAGTATATTGACGAAGGAATGTTCTTTGTTTTAAAAGGGGTTTTGGTTTATGTTGCTGAAGTTGGTGAAGATGAAATAGTAAACGGCAAAAAAAGAGCTCGACTTAGGCTAATATACGAAAATGGTAAAGAATCGGATATTTTAAACCGTTCACTTGCCAGAGAGCTCTATCGAGATGGCAAAAGAGTCTCTCAAAATATGGATAAAGTTATGGATAAATTTTCAGGCATTACAGATGAAGATGAAGATACAGGCTATATATATGTATTAGAGTCATTAAGTGACAATCCTAATATTCAAGCAATAAATAACCTATACAAAATCGGATTTTCAACAACTCCGGTATTAGAAAGAATTAAAAATGCAAAAAAAGAGCCAACATACTTAATGGCTGATGTTAAAGTAACGGCTGAGTATAAATGCTTAAACTTAAATCCTCAAAAATTTGAACAATTACTTCACAGATTTTTTGGGCATTGTTGCGTAAGCATTGATGTTTTTGATAATCAAGGACAAAGACATACTCCTCGTGAATGGTTTAGTATTCCTATTGATGTAATTCAACAAGCTATAAATCTTATTATCAGCGGAGATATTGTTCATTATACATATGATAGAAGCAAAAAAGAGTTGGTTAGGAAATAAATAATTTGTATCACCTCAAAAACTTCAATATTGACTGATAAATATTATTTATCTCTTTTTCAGTAATTTTCAAATATGGTCGTGCAGGAATTTTTACTTTTTTATTTCTGCCGGTGTTGCTGTCAAATTGATAGGTTGCCGCATAAATTTTATTTGTGCCGACAATTGCTGAGATTGAATCGTAGGTAGCTTGTGATTGATGAGGCTAGCCCAAACAATATTAGACATTAACACCCAAAAACTAGAAACTGTGACCATCTTAATTTTAAAGAGCAGACTGTATGGAATATCAAAGAGGTTTTGCTCTTCGAAAATCATCAAGACATTTTTCTAAATATTTTTTTTCTTCTGCGGTAATTGCCTTGTAAAAGCAAACTGAACGATCTTCTTTTTTAGTTCCTGTTGGACGGCCGCCACCTTTTCTGTAACCACCGTGAGGGAATTGCATTTTGTAATATTCTTTCATGTCGTCATCTATTTTAGCAAATGCCTTTAAGGCTTTAATTCGCTGAATGTCAGGGTATTCGATGCAAAAATCTTCTATGAATTTAATTTTAACTTTTACGTTATCAGAATGTGCGTGATGATCTTTGTTAAAAACCAATGCTTTAAGTTGAATATGTCCCAAGCTTATTCGATAAACTACCTCATCTTTATTTTCTGTTTTTTCTAATAATTCAATTAAAAAACGCATGGCAAATCCTTTTTTACTTACAGCATCATCTGACATTTTTACCATATAACACTACTTGTTTAAAATCAATATTATAATCAAGATTGATTTTTTAGAAATATTAGATTAAGTAATTTTCAATTTCATTAATTATCTGTTTTTCATCTCTTGTGGTGAGTGAGAGATATGGCCTCGCAGGGATTTTGGCTTTTTTATTTCGTCCTGCGTTACCTCCGAGTTGGTGAATTGCTGCATAGACTTTATTTGTGCCGACAACTGCACAATTATTATCATATTTACTTGTAATTGAAGATGCTAATTCTCCTCGCATCTGAAGAATTCTACCTGGCCAATATCCTTTTTTACTTCGCTGCTTGATTGTTGATTTAGCAAGAGAAGTCCATTTATCCGGTCTTCCTTCTTTTTCAAAATTTTCCTCAACAGAATCCATCATAATACCCGAAATGTTTTTCATCAGAGGCCTAAGATTTTCAGCCTTTATTGCTAATTTTTTCAGGCTTTTTTGTAGTTCAGCATCATTAATCTTTATTTCTATCGGTTCCGGCATTGAACAGCTCCTTAATAGGATAGTTTGCAATTAATAATTCTTTAAACATTTTGTTTTTGCGGTCTTTGTTGTTGATTCCATTCAGCCTTTCAACCGCAATCATTTCAAAGTCCTTGTAAAGCTCTCTGACTTTTTCGGAATCATCATAAGACAATAAAAATCTGCCTTCGATATTTTTCAATAAATCTCTAAGTCTTTCATGGTCAAACCCAGCAGTTGATGTTGTTTCGTAACCGCAACCGTAAGTGTATGGAGGGTCACAATAGAACAAAGCTCCGGCATGGTCATATTGGGTTATCAGTTTTTCAAAATCCCTGTTTTCGACCAATACTTTATCAAGGCGTTTGTGAATTGCATCGATTTTTAGCAAGATATTGCCCTGACTTTTGCTTGCACCGCCTGAAGATTTCTTTACAGTGCCAAATGTTCCGCCTCTGCCACCAAAAGAGCGTGTTATTAAAAACAAAAACCTTGCAGCTTTTTGGATATCTGTAATTCCTTCTTGTTTCATAAACTGCATGAATATTTCACGGGAGCCAAGAAGATAGCGAAGTTCTTCTTTTAACGCTTCTGGATGGTATTTTACAATCCTGAAAAGATTAACAAGCCTTCCATCAAGGTCATTATAAATTTCTAAATCTGCCCATCTGTTTTTGTAAAACAGAACCCAGCCTGCACCGCCGAAAGGTTCAATATATGAGAGAATATCTTTTGGAATAAGCGGTTCTATTGTTTTTCTCAAAAGGCGCTTTCCTCCTACCCAGTTTAAAAGTGATTTTGTATCAATTGTCATATATATGCCTCCAACTACTTAACTGTAAATTCTTTGCCTGGATTGTATGACCAGCCGACATCAGGTTCTATTTTATGCCCTGTTAAAGGGTCTGTGTAAACTGAAACAGGTTTTAACTCTCCTGTTTTCTTGCTAACAAGCCTCATTTCTTCTGAAATCTGACCTTGAGACGAATCAACACCTAACCCTCTGTCTTTCAAGTTATCTTCTGATAAAGCTCTGACTCTACACCTGCATCCCCAGCCGTTTGGCGGATAAAAGCTATTCCAAAATTCATCATTGTATTTAAAAACTCTGCCATTAAGCTGTGCGTGAGCAGGTCTTGTTCTTCTGTCCATAACCGCTACATATTGAAAATACGGACGATTCTCCACGTTATCAATCTGTTCTTTATACCTGCCTGCCATATAAGCGGTTTGGATATTTGTGCGATAGATTGTTTTTAAACGCCAAGGCGAGCCAAGCTGAATTGTAACAGGCTCATCTCCGTTAGGGATAAGAGTTTCATCAATAATAAGTTTTCGCTTTTTCAGCTCTTTTCTTACTTCATCAGGTGTGCCTGAAATAATCCCCCACCAGCCTTTGTTTTTAAGTTTTGGCTCAAGTTCTTTTTTAAACTGCTGGAGGGTTAAACCGTCTGCCATAGACTTTTCGACAATTTCTCTAATATCTTTGAGAATATCTTCTCGCATAACTTTTGCTACTGTAAAAGACTTTTTATGGGCATCCTGCCAGATTTCTTCCCAATCCCAAGAGAACTTATAACCTTTTGATTTGAGGTATTTTATGGCGCGTTCAGGCTTTAAACCTATTAAATATTTTAAATCAGGAGTTTCAGACATTTTCTTCCTCCTGTATCGCTTTCATAATTTTTCTTGCAATAGTTTCAACAACATGAACGGTGACAGCATTTCCTGCCATTTTGTAAAGCCTGTTATCAGAGAGTTTTAACTCCCGTGCTTTTTTAACCATATCATCAGGAAATCCTTGAAGCCTAAAACATTCAAGAGGAGTTAATCTTCTAATGCGGTAACCGTCAATTGTTCCCATATTGCAGTTTGTATCAAGGGTTTGAGAAACTTTCTTCCCTACACGGCCACGTCTTGTTTTGCTATGAGGGTAAGCTAAATTTATCCCATCACCAAGCTCTGCTTCATCATAACCCTTTTTAGTACCGTTTCTAACCCTCATTAATGGGGTGTCTCCTGCAACTTTTAAAGTTTCAACAATATCAGAAGCTTTGTATTTGTCGAATCTTGGCTTGTTTATGAAATAGAGCCCTGTTTTTCCGCCTTGCCCTCCACCTTGGGAAGTTAAACAAGAGCTTGTTCCGTCTGTTGAATAAACTCTATTCCCTTGAGATTCGCCTTTGCTTAAGGGGTGTCTTTGAGGTTTTCTGATTTTACAAGAATTTTCTGTACTGACTCCTGTGATAGGAAATATTTTTCCTGCACCTGTTCCTCCAAAACATCCGACAATGAACACTCTTTCCCTGTTCTGAGGAACGCCGAAGAACTTAGAATTAAGAAGCTGCCATTCAACCCTATACCCAATGTCGGTGAGAATTTTAATGATAGCTGCAAAAGTTCTTCCACGGTTGTGGCTAAGTAAGCCTTTAACATTTTCGAGTAGAAAATATTTTGGTTTTTTGTAGGACAAAATCCGAGCGATATCAAAAAAGAGTGTGCCTCTTGTGTCTTTAAATCCCCGTCTTTTTCCTGCAATGCTAAAAGCCTGGCAAGGAAATCCTCCAACAAGGACATCAAAGTCCGGGAGTTCTGCAGGTTTGATTTTTGTTGCATCATGAATCTCTAATTCTCCGTCTGTATTAAAATATTCTTTGTATAAACTTCTTGAATACGGGTCAATCTCGCAAAATCCTATGCTTTTAAATCCTGCATTATCAAAAGCAAGCCTAAATCCGCCAATGCCTGAAAACATATCCAAATATTTAATCGCTGCGTCAGCGGGAGCGAACGTAGTGAACTCATTCATCAGCACTCAGCCTCCCCCATACTTCACTTATGAAGAAGATTTTTTGCAATATAGTCTCAATTTGAGTTGTGTTTAAGCCCTGCTCTGATAATTTTTCATAAATTTCCTCGTAAGACTTACATTTATCAATGATTTTTAATATTGGCTTTAAAAGTTTTTCAGCCTGTTTTTGAAGTTCTTCATCTGAAAATGAGTCGATAAAACCATCGATTGCTTGTTGGTCAGGAAATTGTGGTTCTTTTTCTTGGT
>JAQUTS010000108.1 GCA_028694275.1 Candidatus Gastranaerophilales bacterium | reverse complement strand
ATCCAACTTTAAAGAGGGTTTGAGCGTTACAGAATACATCATCTCAAGCTACGGTGCTCGTAAAGGTCTTGTAGATACAGCGTTGAAAACAGCTGACTCAGGGTACCTAACAAGACGTTTGGTAGACGTTGCGCAAGATGTAATCATCAAAGATCACGATTGCGGCACAAAAAAATACATCGAAATGACATCTATCTCTGATGGAGAGAAAAACGTTGTTCCTTTGATTGACCGTTTGCTTGGAAGAACTATCGCAGAAGATATCAAAGATGAAAAAGGCAATGTAGTTATTCCTGCTCACACTTTGATGGACAGAGAACAAATTGCAAAAGTTAAACATATCAATATCGAAGCTATCAAAGTTCGCTCAGGTCTTACTTGCGAACTTGAATACGGTGTTTGCCAAAAATGCTACGGCTGGGCTCTAACCACTAATAAAATGGTAGATATCGGCGAAGCCATCGGTATCATTGCAGCTCAATCAATCGGGGAACCCGGAACACAGCTTACAATGAGAACGTTCCACACAGGTGGTGTATTCCGCGGATCAGGCGCAATGAGACAAATCATTGCTGAATTCGACGGTAAAATCACATCAAAAATCCTCGTCCGTGAACAAAGAACCCGTCACGGTGATGATGTAAACGTTGCTATCAAAGAAGAAGACGTAACTGTTGAAAGCACTAAAGGCAAAACGGCCAACTACCACATTCCTCACGGTGCGACTGTATTCTTCAAAGAAGGCGATGCGTTCAAAAAAGGAGATCTTTTGTTCGAATTCGAACCTACATCTCAAGGTGCATCAGGCCGTTTGACAGAAAAAGCCACAAAAGATATCACAGCTGATATCCCGGGTGAAATCAAATTTGACAACTTTACAGTTGATGAAAAACGTGACAGACAAGGAAACATCTCAAGAACCGCTAACAGAAACGGTATTGTGTGGGTTCTTGGCGGTGATGTTTATAACTTGCCTACAGGTTCAAAAGTTCTTGTAAAAGATGAATCAAAAGTCAAAATCGGCGATGTTTTGGCAGAAACAACAACTGTTTCAGAACACGGCGGTGAAGTTAGACTTGGTGAAGAACTTGTTATCGAAAAATCAGGCAAAATCAAAAAAATAGTAAACGGTAAAGAATTAACAATCGTTATCGCTTCTATCAAACCTGATAATGCAGTTCTTGAAAAAACAAGCAAAGAACTTTTATGGAATGTTGAATCAACAGGCGAAAAATACATCATCAAATCACCTCAAGGCATCACCGTTGAAAACGGAATGATTGTAGCTGAGTTGATTGATGAAGAAAACGTAGTAACTTCCTCAGGTGAAGTAAGATATGAAGGCGTAGAAGTTGATGAACACCAAATCATCACTAAATCCGGAAAAATCCTTTTCATCCCTGAAGAAACTCACCAAATCAGCAAAGATTCTTCATTAAAAATGGTGGATTCAGGTTCTTATGTTACTGCAGGTACAGAAGTTGTGAAAGATGTTTACACTCACATCGACGGTATTGTAGAAATTAAAGAATTCAATGACATCATTCATGAAGTTATCATCCGCTCAGGCGAAATTCACAACCTTGAATCTATTAACAACTTAAAAGTCGAAGACGGCGAGATTGTTAATAAAGGTACTGAAATTGCTGAAGGTATCAAGGTTAAAGCCAAATCACTTATCACGGTTTTGTACCCTGAAGCAGGCTCCGATTCATTCGATTTGAACGATTTGGATGATGAAGAGTTTGAGGAAGAAGAAGAAACAACAACAACTTCAGAAGAGTCAGAAATCAAAGATGTCCCTGTTCAAGTCCTTATCAGACCTGTTCAAGAATTTGATATCGCTCCAAGAGATGTTTCTATTAATTTCTCTTCAACAGAAAACGATCTTATCAATATCGTTCCTGTAACACAACTTCAATACAAAGACGGAAGCGTTATTCGCAACCTTGAAGGTGCTGCACTTACAAGAACAAGTTTGGTTCTCCAAATGCAAGGTTATGTAAGTCACCTAAAAGGTCTTGTTGAAGAACATGAAGACAATTTGAGAATTGTAGTTTTGGAAAACTTAATCGTAAGAAGAGAGACTGAAAGCGTTATTCAAGCAAGTATCTTGCAAACAGAGCTTTTGGTTGAAAACGGCGAAGTTATTGCTCCCAAAACACCTGTTTCCAAAACTCAGGTATTGGCTCAAAAAGAAGCTACTGTCAACTTGCCTAAAGATAGCGAAAACGTCAGAAGATTGATTCTTATCTCAGAAGACCGTAATGAAGAAATCAAACTAAGCTCTAAGCCTATCGTAAAAGCAGGCGAACTCATTAAAGTTGATCAAGTGATAACTGAAAGCGGCGAA
The DNA here is from genome assembly GCA_028694275.1 of Candidatus Gastranaerophilales bacterium. GTDB lineage: Bacteria > Cyanobacteriota > Vampirovibrionia > Gastranaerophilales > CAJFVJ01 > JAEWLZ01. The sequence continues at coordinate 3,662 of JAQUTS010000108.1, read as the reverse complement.
ACTGCATCTATTGCAGGTTTGGTTGTTGAAGCTAAAGCTAAATCAATCATCGTGAGAGTCGGTCGTCCATACTTGATTAGTGCAGGTACAATGCTTCAAATCGAAGAACACGGACTTGTACAACGAGGAGACTTGCTTGCTACATTGGTATTTGAAAGACAAAAAACAGGAGACATCGTACAGGGTCTTCCAAGGGTAGAAGAACTTCTTGAAGGTCGTAGACCGAAAGAATGCGCTATCTTGGCTGAAGAAGATGGTGTTGCCGAAATACAATATGATGAAGGTGTTCCTACTTTGTACTTCGTGACAGAAAACGGACGCTATGAAATCAAATACCCGATTGACTCAAATATCATCGTTACTGATAAACAAGAGATCAAAAAAGGCCAGCCTGTAACAAGCGGTCCTTTGAACCCTCATGATATTATCAGACTTTGCGGAAAAGAAGCCGTTCAACAATACTTGGTTGATGAGGTTCAACGTGTATACCGCTCACAAGGTGTAGAAATTGCGGATAAACACATCGAAATCATCGTTCGTCAGATGACCAAAAAAGTCAAAGTTGTTGACTCAGGAGATACAAAACTTCTTCCGGGAGAACTTGTTGAACAATATATGGTTGAAGCTGAAAATGCTGAAGTCGAAAAGATTGAAGGTACACCGGCTACATTTGAAAATGTATTGTTGGGTATCACAAAAGCTTCTTTGAACACAGAGAGCTTCATCTCAGCAGCATCATTCCAAGAAACAACCAGAATCCTGACTGAAGTAGCTGTAGAAGGTAAAAAGGACGTATTGCGCGGACTTAAAGAAAACGTAATCATCGGTCGTTTGATCCCTGCAGGTACAGGTCACTATCACTTGACTCATGCTGATGAAGAAGCAGAACTTCAACAACAGCGTGCAGCAAAAAGCTCTGCAAGAAAACCTTCTGCAATCTTAGAAGAGATCGAAGGAATGTTCGGAGCTCCTGAATTTGAAACAGAAGACTTTGCTTCTATGACATCCCAAATCATTGATGATGAAATGATTGGAATTGAAGAAGAAGTCTCTGAAAATATTTCAGAAGATGTTAGCGAAGAATAAATCGGATTCATAAACATAAAACTAAAAAGACGTTACCTTAGCGGGTAACGTCTTTTTTATTAAATTAGCCTTACAGAGAATAACTTATCACACTATAGAATTTAAAATGAATAATGATACCAAAATGTAGGTGGCTAAAATGTTTTGCTATAAATGTAAACAAGATTCATATACCAGACTTTGCAGCGTTTCAGGGATTTGCGCCAAAGACCCTTCTTGCGTTGCAGTAGAAGAGTACTTATTTCAGGGATTAAAGGCTATAAGTATCTACGCAAAAAAAATAAGCGAATATGGGGAAATCCCTGAGAGTTTTTTCAAAGTCATAATAAGGGTGCTTTATACCTCGATACAAAATGTGCAGTTCGACAAAACAGAAATCACAAGGATTCTTGAACAAATTGAGTTCACAAAAAAAGAACTAAGCCTTCATTATAAAGAACTTCTAAGCAAAAAAGGATTCAGCTTTGAACTGATGGAAGCCCCTTCATTTTGGGATGCAAACTATAACATAAATGAAGCTACAAAACTCGGTGAACGCCTTATTTCTAAAAGATCACAGACTTATGACCAAAATTTCATAAGCCTTTTAGAAGTACTGATGATTTCCCTTAAGGGCATCATAAAAAATGTAATACAAGCCAAATATCTTGGAATTGAAAACCCAAAAGTCAAAAAATTCTTCTACAATACACTATTTAGCCTCACAAAAGACCTTAATAAAGATGACCTTATCAACCTGATTCTTGAAAGCGGAAAAATAAATCTGATTGCAGTCGAAGATCTTGAACGAGGACTAGAAGCAAGATACGGAACCTATGAAAGAACAAAAGTGAAAACATCAGCCAAAGCCGGCCCCGCTATTTTAGTTTCAGGAAGAGATATTCGTGACCTTGAAAATATACTTAAGTTTACAGAAGCCAAAAACATCAACATCTACACCCATGGCGAAATGCTTCTCGCACATACTTTGCCAGAGCTCAGAAAGTTCAAAAACCTCGCAGGCCACTACGGTGGTATCAGCACAGACCAACAACTCGAAATTGAAAGTTTCCCGGGACCTGTTTTGATAACATCAAACTGTGCTTGGAATCCCCCTCAAGTCTTCAGAGGCAGAATTTTTACAACGGGCGTACCTATTTGGATGGGCGTAAAACAAATCATTAACCACGACTATACACCATTGGTAAGTGCCGCTTTGGATTCAGAAGGATTCAAAGAAGAGGAAGAAGAAAAATTCACAGAAGTCGGTTTTGATGTGAAAAAATTTGAAAATTACATGGAAAAAATCAAAGAAGGCATAGAAAAAAACCTCATTAAACACGTCTTTTTAGTCGTCGGTTGCAGCAGTTCTTCACTAAAAATGGAATACATTCAAGAATTTTCTGACTCCATCCCTGATGACACTATTGTAATTAACTTTGCCGGAAAACAAGAATGCACTCATTGCGGAGAAATAAACGGGGTTCCAAAAGTTTTAGACTTTGGGCTTTATAATGACCTTTTCTTTGTACTAAAATTCTTTGAAAACGGGGGCAAAATAACCCCTGATGGAAAAGATGACAAAAAATTCTCCATCGTATTTTTCTTACGGGATCAAACAGCCCTCTCCGTGCTTCTATCAGTCTGCACTATGGCCAGCCAAACAAACAGCATCAAAATAGACTCTTGCATGCCTGCAATAATCTCACCGGCAACATTCAAAGCACTTGATGATAACTTTGGCATCAAAAAAACGAAAACACCAAAAGAAGATATCGAAGACTTTATGCAGGCATAAAATTCTCGTTCAAGCTTACTTGCACCTTGCCTGCGTCCTTGCTTATTAACTCAAGGATGATTCTATTGATGCCTTGATTAAGCTCTTTTACGCCTTGCAATATCAAAGTGCCTTCTTGGTGCAATCTGAATATGACAGGGTTATCAGGTGTAATAGCATCGGCGGTGGTTTCTTGCCCTGAAGTAATTAGTTTCAATTCTTCAGGCGTGTGTTTTTCTCCGTTCACTTCGACAAAACCTATTCCGCTTATTACTCCCGGTCCAAGCATATTTTTTAGATCAATAGCAATACCTTCATCCGTAATACGCAAAGAACCTGCTCTGTAAATTCTTCTGAGCAAAAACTCCGGAATAATCACAAAATCCTCGTTTCTAGGGTTACTACCCAAAAAATTCAGCTACTACAATTATAATATATCTTATACTAGTATATTTCCACGCAATGGAAGTTTTTAAAACTTCCAAGCTCAATATTTATAGTTTTTTCAGTGAATTTATCAGGATTATTGCGCTGGTTATCTTCAGATTTTAGCCAAATAACCAAAGAAAGCTTGTTATATTGTTCTATAAAGCTATCCATCAAATAAAAAACCTTTTGCGGGCCAAGGCTTTTGATGTATCGGCCAATTTTTTGTCCATTCAAATAGATAGTTGCCCGATTGAATGTAGCCTTCTCAAAAGACAAATATAAAGGTGAATAACTCATCTTTTTATGAAAAGTAAAATCCATCTCAACATATTGCATGTAATGATTTTGCGTATCTTCGATCTGCTCTAAATCAGGCCAATTTTCATCTTTT
>JAQUTS010000107.1 GCA_028694275.1 Candidatus Gastranaerophilales bacterium | reverse complement strand
CCCCAGCTGAGAGCCTGTGCCGAGAAGTTTTTTGAAATTATCTATATCTTTTGGGTTTGAGATGATGAGGATGTCTTTTATTCCCGCTAACATCAAAATAGATATAGGGTAGTAAATCATGGGTTTGTCATAAACAGGTAGAAGAATTTTTGAGATTGGGATGCTTGCAGGATATAGTCTTGTGCCTGCACCTCCGGCGAGTACAATGCCTTTCATGTTATTTCCCTTTCACTCTTGTTGAGTTCCATTGTTTTTTTATTGTATCAAAGATGATTTGATGTTGCACAAATATTATGCGATGACTTCCTGACGGTTAAATTGTGTCAGGTATAAGTTTTTGTATATCCCGTTTTCGATGTTCATAAGTTCATCGTGACTTCCTAGTTCTGCTAGAACCCCCTCATTTATCACCGCTATTCTATTAGCGTTTTGGACTGTTGAAAGTCTGTGTGCGATAACAAATACGGTTTTGTTTTGGATAAGATTATCAAGAGCTTTTTGCACAACTTTTTCTGATTTGTTATCAAGGGCAGATGTAGCTTCATCGAGGATAATGATAGGGGCATTTTTTATCATAGCTCTTGCTATTGCGACTCTTTGTCTTTGGCCTCCTGATAAAGAAGTTCCTCTTTCTCCGATAACGGTTTCGATGCCATTAGGCAGAGTTTGAATCATTTCTTCTAGGTGGGCTGCTTTTATTACTTCTTCAAGTTGTTCTTGTGTGGCATTTTTGTTTCCCATTGTGATGTTTTCTTTTATTGTGCCTGAGAAAAGAAAATTATCTTGAAAAACCACAGAAATATTGTTTCGAAGAGAGTCTATATCAAATTCTTTCAGGTTAATCCCATCAATTTTGATTGCTCCTGATGTTACATCGTAAAATCTTGGGATAAGATTGACAAATGTTGTTTTTCCTCCACCCGAATTGCCAACTACGGCAAGGGTTTCGCCTGTTTTTATATCAAGGTTGATATTTTTTAATACAGGAATACCTTCAAGGTATTCAAAATGTACATTTTCAAAAACGATATTGTTTTGAAGTCCCTGCATTTGTATTGCATTGGGTGAGTTTTTGATTTCTGCTTCCAAATCAAATAACTCAAACACACGTCCTATTGAAACAAAAATGGTTTGAAGCCCTGTAAGGGTGTTGCCCATTGTTTTTACAGGTTTGTAAAGCAATAATAATGAAGTCACAAAAGAAGTAAAACCGCCCGCTGTCATCTCGCCTGAGATGATAAGATGCGTTCCATACCACATAACTGTAGCTATTCCGATAGATGCAATCGTGTACATCAAAGGGCTCATCCATCCTGCACGCTTCACAAGTGACATATTTACGTTGAAAGCTGCCCAAATTCTTTCTTCAAATTTACTCTGCTGAAGAGATTGAAGATTGTATGATGTAATGATTTTATTTCCCTGATAGGTTTCGTTGCAATTTGTTGTTATATCACCGCCTATTACCATGTTTTTGTTGGAGGCCATTTTGATTCTTTTTCTGATTAAAGCCACAGGCAAAAACGCTACACAAAGAACCACAACTCCGACTATTGCCAATTTCCAAGAATTATAGAGCATAACTCCTACAAGGGCTAATGAGCCAAATCCTGCCGTTGCAAGGGTTTTTAGGTTTTCCACTATTCCTTTTGATGCAACATCAGGGTCTGATAAAAATCTGCTCAGGATTATTCCTGATGAATTTTCATCAAAAAATCTCGTATCCATGCAAGTCAGTTTTTTGTACAGGTCTATTTTGATTGCATTTGTTATTTTTTGGCTTGTCCAATCAGTAAGGTAGCTGTTGAAATACTTAAGCAGCCCTTGTATTGCGGCAAAAACCACAATTCCAAAAGGTATCAAAGTCGCAAAAAGCATGTTTTTTTGGCCTATTACGGTGTCCATATAAGGCTTGAGGGCAAATGCCACAACTCCATCAAGCGCACCGACCGGGATTGCTATCAAAAAGCCTAAAATAACTCTCGGGAGCACAGGTTTGATATATTTGGAAATTCTTTTCAGCAAATAAGCATAATCAAAGGCTTTATCTGCGGTGGACATTTTTAGTTTCATAGATGATTCTCTTATTCTTAATTCAAATTTTCTTTTAATTAATTCTAACACATACATAATTTGCCAACTATTTTGTTTTAAGTTATTGTTAAATTTGTTTTTCGGGTCGTTTTTTCTGCTGGCAAAAAGTATAAAATATATTTGCAAATAATGTATTTTAAAATACTGATGCATTATTGAGGTATAAAATATAGCCCAAGTGGTTGTGGCGCAAGGATAATATGCCAAGAATACGCTTTTTGTTGCGGTTTTGGGCTTTGTGCTGCCAAAATCGTCTTTTGTACACTTGTTTTTGTTTTGGTGTTGCCGCCTTAATTCTTTGGTATAAGTGGAATGTAGCTATGTTAATAATACTTAACATAGGGACTTTTTTGACGGTTTTTCATGCAATTTTTTATTGACAAATGTTTTTATATATTTAAGTAAAGGTTATTAACGGTTTTTATAAAAAATCAAGATTTCTGAGCGAAGTGTACTTTTAAAATTAAGGTTAGGATCAAACGTGGTAAGTCAGGTTTTTTATCACAATCAGGCGATGCAGTATCCTTCTGTGCAAAGGGATTTACGACAAGTCAAAGCCCATGTATCAAAAGTTGATGCCACAGATAAGACCATACTATGTGCCCTTGATTCTATTCCTCAGTTTCGTAGATTCGGCTCTTTTGAAGATAAAATGGTTAACGGTGACAATTTCGGTGCTTTGGGGCTAATGGGATTGGCAGTTATTAACTTTGAAGAGGATTTAAAAGACGTAAAATCTGCAGCAAAACAAGTCAAGGCCAAAATTGACGGCAGGGCTTTTAATTCGGCCTATGATTATAAAAATTATCAGCATCCTTTTTCTTTTTTCAGAGGAACAATGATTGAAAAATTGGCCAACCCTGATAAGTCCAACAATAAAGAGTTTGCCAAACAACTTTTGGATGCGGACAAAACTTTCGCACAGACAAAACTCGGCAATAAGTTTTTGCGCTTTATGGGAATAGAAAAAGTCGATTGTGTAGAAACACGAATTAAAGACATAGGACATACGGCGACATCTCAACGCCATGTATGGGCCAGAAATTTCAAAGGAGGCGGTTACTTGGCTGAGATTACAGGCAGGGCAATGAATAGAGTACCGGTTATAGGTGCAGTTGCTTTGGCTTTATTTGAATTGCCAAAAATTTTCAAAGCTGCGAAAAACGGCGATACAATGACACAACAAGCTATCAGTGCCACCAAACAAACCGCCAAATCAGGCTTGAGCTTTGGCACGGTTTTAGCGGCAATCGCTTATGGCGGGGCAATTGGCTCCAAACATTTTGGCCCTGCCGGTTCTTTGGTCGGGATGGGAGTAGGTGCGGTTTTGGGCTCTAATCTTTCTAAAAAATCACAAGAAGTTTTTTGAAAAACTATGGTTTCATTCTTGAGCGAATAAAGTCCTTTACTCCTTCGGGAGCGAATTTTAGGATTTCGTTATAAGTGTCAACTTTGTCTTGCTGGCTGAGTTTTCCGATAAAGTATTTGACGTGTATTTCATCTACAACTCCTCCAATACCTATATCGCCCATTTCTTTTGCTTTTTTGACAAGGGCTGCATTTGCTGTGCCAAAGTTCAAATCGCGTTTTGCACAACAAGGCGGTTTTGTATTAATTTGGGGAGAGAAACTTACGACCATAGCAGATACCTCTTCTTTCTTAACTTATTCTATTTTAAGTCTTGAGAGCAAAAATGTTGATAGTATTTTAAGAAATATTTACAATATGATTTACATATTTGTCAAATTTTTTGCAATAAATCTTTGATTTTGTCTATTACAATTGTCGGTGTTATTTTTTGGAGGCACTCATATCCGCGGGTGCATTTCCGAGGTTTTTTGCAAGGGCTACAATCCAGTCCTGCTGTGATATTGACGGAATTTTTGCCTAAAAGTCCCCATTGCACAACGCTCATAGGCCCATACATTGTCAGCGTAGGCACCTCAAAAGCACTTGCCATATGGCAAAAGCCGCTGTCTATGCCGAGTGTCAGATCCATGTTTTTGACCAAGGCACAGCATTCATCAAAGGATAATTCTCCGCAAAGATTGTGGGTTTGTTCATCTTTTTTAAAACCGTCATAGTAGGCTTTTTCGCTTTCAAGTCCTACGAAATAAACATCAAAACCTCGATTTTTGAGCCATTCAATAACTTTGGCAAAATTTTCTTGCGGCCATTCTTTGACACGGGTTGAAGCTTTGGCCACGATGAGGGCTTTTTTGCCTTCTTTCAGGTGTTTTTGGATAGATTCTTCTGCTGTTTTTTCTGTGAAAAATTCCAATTTTTCATCAATTATGTCAATTCTGTCTGCAGTCAGAACTTCCAAAAAACAGTCTCTTTCGGGCTTTTGGCATGGTGCGTATTTGATTGGAGTTGTGAGGAATGGTTTTCTGAATTGTCCTGAAAATCCGATTTTTTCTCTTATGCCAAGCCCCAAAATCAGTTTCAATGCCGAAAAGGAGCGTTTTAGGATATAAACTTTGTGATATTTTTGTTCTTTGATGAATTTTCGTGTAATGGTCTTTAGGTCGTATACATTATTGATGTAGGGTATTTTTGAGAGAACCAAAAGCCCTGCGTTTTTTGTTATTGCATCTATTTGGGCATCTTTTTTTCCTAATCTGAGATTGCGAAAAAACGGGACGGATAATATTCCGTCGCCTAAAAACTGTGGAGCTATGACCAAAATCTTTTCTTTCATAAAGATAATTCTACACTAAAAATCGTATTTTTTTACGATTGTGACAGATGAGCGTAGGGTATTTTTTAGTGATATAATGGGGGAATGAAAAAGATTAAAAAAATCCTCATTTTGAGGTTGAGTGCGATCGGGGACACAATACATACATTGCCTATGGTCGCAGCTATCAAAAAATCATATCCTGATTGTGAAATCGGCTGGGTGGTTGAAGATAAAGCAGAGCTTTTTGTCAAAGACAATCCGCTTGTTGATCATTGTTATGTTTTGCCTAAAAAAATCTGGAAAAGTCGTTTTGCTCCATTTAAGGATGCAAAAGATTTTTTGCGAATTGTAAAAGAAATAAATTCTCAAAAATACGATGCTGTGCTTGATACGCAGCAACTTTTCAAGAGTGCTTTTATTTTGCCTTTTTTGAATATCAAACGCAAAATCACACTAACGGGCGGCCGTGAATTTTCGTGGGCGTTTTCAAATGAATGGGTGAAAGCATCCCATAAGCTTTTTGATAAAGGCTATCATGTGGTTATGCGCAATCTTGAATTGGCAAGGCACTTAGGTGCTGAGGCTGATGCGATAGAGTTTGTTCTCAAAGAACCATCTGATGCTATCAAAAAAAGAGTAGCTACTCTTTTGCATGGCCTTGATGCGAGTCTCCCGACAGTTGTTCTGGCACCTTCTACAACTTGGCGCAATAAACATTGGCCCGAGGAGTATTGGGCGCAAGTTTTGGATTTTTTGGACGGAAAAGTTAATATTATTTTTACCGGGATGGAATCTGATATGGCTTTGATAGGCAGGATTTTTGCTCTTGCACAGGCCAAAGAAGCACGAATTTTGGCAGGCGAGACCAATCTTGAGGAATTAGCAGAGGTTTTTAGACACGCAGATGTGGTTGTATCGCCTGATTCAGGCAGTGCACATATTGCTTGGGCCGTGAGTAAGCCTCATGTTTTGACTATTTTTACGGCAACGGCTGCGGGGCGAAATGCTCCTTTTGGCCCCAAATGTACAGCTTTGACCCCAATGATAAACTGCTATCCTTGCATGAGAAAACGTTGCGGCCAGCCAAAAGGCAGAGAAAATATTTGTGCTACTTTTATTAAACCGCAAGAAGTTATTGATGTTTTGACTCAAGTTTTAGGGTAGTACATTATAGGATTTGTGATAATATTCGAGCAAAAAAGCGGGAACTTTCGTCCCCGCTTTTTTAAAGAGCTTTTGCAGAAGCCAAAGATTCGCTAAACGTTAGCTAGTTCTTTTTCTTCTGCTTCAGTCTTTTTTCCTTCAACCGCTGCTTTC
>JAQUTS010000106.1 GCA_028694275.1 Candidatus Gastranaerophilales bacterium | reverse complement strand
AGTAGATTTCGCCTTCTGCAGAGTCTTCAACCGGTGAGGTAAAAATCTCGCCGTCAGGGAAGTTATTGAGGCCTGAGCAGCTTATCCATTTTCTGCCTTCGGTTGAAAATGTGATATCTGTTTTTTCTCCGACATATCTGATTTTGGATGTTTTATTCAGGTATTCGACTAGTCTTTCTTGCATTTCTCCGATTTTTTTCCATTCTGCAACAGGGTCTTGTTCATACAGATAGCAAGCTTTGAGCAAGAAATCAGTATAATCATCCAAAGACATTTTGCCTTCTTGCGCAAGTGATTCTGTCGGGAAGTTGCAGATTACCCAGCTGAGTTCTTTTTTTGCCGAGCGTTCAAGCAAAAGCTTTGATAACGGCTGATTTGCGCTTGATCTTTTGGCAACTTTTTCAGATGGAACTTTTGCCATGTTTTTTGTATTGTATGGAGCTCCTATTGAGATAAATTTGTTCGCTTTTTCGTATTCGTACTTGGTGAAAGGGTCAACAAACTCGAGTTGTTCATCCGATGCGTATTTGAAATAACTCTCAGCAAGCCCTGGGATGGAGATTTTGCAAATAGGGTACGCACCTTTTTTCACTACTTCTTCATAAACAGCTTTGATTAAAGGTTGAGCTTGTGATTCTGATCTTATGATTACAAGGTCACCTTTTTGTACGTCTGTTGAATATTCAACCAGTACTTTGGCATATTTTTGCCATATATTATCCATATTTTGCTCCTTTGTTTAGTGCTTTTACTCTTATATTATAGCATTTGACTACAAATTCTCACATAAAAAACCCCTCTGTCAGAGGGGTTTTTATCTTTTTGTAATTTTTATTCGCCGTACAGATGGTCAATCGCATCCACAATAATAGGATCCCATTTGACTTCGGCCTCTTTTTTAAGGATTTCGATCGCTTCATTCGGGCTTAACGGTTCACGGTATGGTCTTTTTGAGATCAAAGCCTGATAAGCGTCTGCAACTGCGATGATACGGGAGCCGAAAGGAATACTGCGTCCTTTTAAACCCTCAGGTTCGCCTTGTCCGTCCCAGCGTTCTTTGTGATAGTGAACATACGGGATGATTTCTGATAGGAAATTGATGTTCATAAGCAAGCTCACGCCCACATTTGGATGGTTGCGGAGTTTTTGCCATTCTTCTGCTGTCAGTTTTTCTTTTTTGGTAAAAAGCTCTTCAGACAGTGCTATTTTGCCGATATTTTGCAACAACCCTGCATAGTAGATAAGATCATTTGTTTTTTCGTTCAATTCAAGATATTTTGCAATCTCTCGAGATGTCTTGGCTACTTTTTTGCAGTGTTCTTTGTTGTGTTGCCCTTTTGAATCTGCCGCATCGGCCAAGGCTTCAACAAACATTTGCTGCTCATCAGAAATATCACCTATTATAGCTGTCAATTCTGCTCTCATGTTGGTGAGTTCTGATGGGGTTACATCAGGGTCATCGATTACTATTTGTGTTTGTTCGATGAGTTTTTGCAAGTTCATTGAAGTTACAAAAATCCTTGATGTGACTTCTATCAGCTTTATATATTCCGGAGCAAAGTCCTTATCTTGCGCACTTTCAATACAAATTACGCCTACATTTCCGGTGTTGCTTGCCATTGGTGCGCAAAGAATTACTTTTGATTTGTCTTCGCCAAGCTCAGGATAAAGCTTCGCTTTTTTTGTCGCTTCATCTTTTAGATAGTGAGTTTCTTGAAACAAAAATGACTTGGCTTGTGTGCAGTTTTCATCCAGCTTGAAGCCAAAAGAGTGCAGGTCTTTACCTTCGATAGAAGAGCCGACCATAACCAGGTCATAGTCTGTTTTTATTTCTTTGATATTTTCTTTTGCCAAATAAATATGACACATATCAGCATCGAGCATTTGCTTCATTGTTTTGGCAATTGAGTTGTAGATAATAAAATCTTCATCATTGCTAAAGCCAAGCAGGCTGAGCGTTTTATCCATAGAATATAAGGATGTCAATTCTTTTAGTTGGTTTTTTAATCTTGGAATTTTGTCTTTGACTGATGTTTTAATCTTCCCTGCCAAATCCTTTGATATAAGGTGTTCTGTCAGAAAATCCCCGAGGTTAAGTTCGAAAATAGCGTCCATTGCATCATTATTGAAATCAGAATTATCGAACATATCCAAATCTGAAAATGCCTTCGTCATAATGAAACCTTTCTTTCATTCTTTAGACCGGTTTTTACTTTTGTAAAGTATTCCTCTAAATTTAATCTGCGTATATTCCCTATATCGTTTAATTTTAAAAAAACTTTGATGTGTTTTTGGATTTATTTTGTATAAATACCTTAAAAGGCTTATCCTGCCTTAAACAAAAGTTGCTTAATGTTTTGTAACATCAACCTTGGTTGTAGATTTTCAAAACTTAGGTGATATCACGTAAATTTTTATGTCTTTTGTGTATAGAGTTGGGGGATTGATGTGCCCAAATTGCTTTTGTTTGTTATAATACTAGTACTTATTTAGTAATCAATCAGGTTTTTATATAAAGAGGTCAGTTAATTTGACAATATTTAGCCCAGCAGAGCTAAAAAACAGGCAATTTGAGCTTGAGGATGCTTTTTTGAGTCCTTTTGCGACAAAAAGTTCTAAGACTTTAGGTAGAGAAACTCCTGAAGAGTCTTGTCCTTTGCGTACGGAATTTCAGCGCGATCGCGACAGAATTATACATTCTAAGGCCTTTCGCCGCCTGAAGCACAAAACACAGGTTTTTTTCTCTCCAGAAGATGATCATTATCGCACGCGTTTGACGCATACTCTTGAGGTGGCACAGATTTCGCGTACTATGGCTAGATTTTTGCGTTTGAATGAGGATCTTACAGAAGCAATTGCCTTAGGGCATGACCTTGGTCATACGCCTTTTGGGCATAGTGGTGAGGCTGCTTTGGATGAGATTATCGAGGGCGGTTTTCGTCATAGTGAACAAAGCGTCAGAGTTGTAAGGGTTGTAGAGCCCCTTAATTTGACCAAAGAAACTCTCGATGGGATTTTGAATCATTCGATGGGTATTTCAAAAGCTTTTACACTTGAGGGACAAGTCGTTAAGCTTTCTGATAAGATTGCGTATTTGAACCATGACCTTGATGATGCAGTGAGAGCGGGTCTTATCAAGATTTCTGATATCCCTCAGGATATTATTTCTTATCTTGGCTCAAATAGAGGCGAGATGGTCAATACAATGGTCACAAATATCGTGATGAACAGCATGGACAAAAATGAAATAGCGATGAGCTCTGATTGTGAAGAGGTCATGCTCTCTATGCGTAAATGGATGTTTGACAATGTATATCTAGATTCCAAGGCCAAAACAGAAGAAGGCAAAATCAAAAGAATCATAAAAGAACTTTTTAATTATTATTGCGCAATGCTTCAAGATGTATCATCCGAAGCGGATCGCAAAGAAATCGAACTTACGGTAAAAGACTATATAGCAGGCATGACAGATCGTTATGCAGTCAAAAAATACAGACAGTTATTCATTCCAAGGCCTATGACTGTCAGCATTGATGATAATAATCTGATTAGCTTGGCCAAGCAAAACGGAGTTGTTTGATGAGTACCAATACTCAATATACAGAGGCAATAGCACGTATTAAGGATAAGCTTGATATTGTTCAAGTTATATCTGAGTATGTGATTTTGAAAAAGGCCGGCCGTAATTATATAGGGCTTTGTCCTTTTCATAAAGAAAAAACACCTTCTTTTTCTGTTAATCCCGTCAAACAAATCTTCAAATGCTTCGGCTGCGGGGCTGCGGGTGATGCGATTGCGTTTTTGATGAAAATCCATAACCAAAACTTCAACGAAGTCATAGCTGATTTGGCGCAAAAATTCGGTATAGAGCTCCCTCAGTTCAAAGGCGGCGGTGCAAGCAATACAGAACTGAAAAAACAACTTTTGAAGGCCAATAAACTAGCTGCTGAGTTTTATCATAAGGCACTTGATAGTTATGCTCAGGGTAAAAAAGTAAAAGATTATCTTGCCAAAAGAGACATAACAGATAATGTCATAAAAGACTATATGATTGGCTATTCGCCCAATCAGCCATCTGAGTTGATGGATTATCTCAAAAAAGAACATGGTTTTTCGGATGATATTCTTGAAAAAGCAGGGCTTTTATCTCAAAGAAGCAACGGGCAAGGGTATTTGGATAGATTCCGTAATCGTTTGATGATACCGATTATGGATGAAAATGACAATGTGATTGGCTTTGGGGCAAGAGCCCTTGAAGATGGGCAAAACCCAAAATATCTCAATTCGCCTGATAGTATTTTGTACAACAAAAGTAAGGTCATGTTCGGGCTTAATAAGGCTAAAGAAGCAATCAGAGAAAAAGATTCAGCCATAATTATGGAAGGGTATTTTGATGTAATAAGGGCACAGGTAAATGGCGTCAAAAACGTCGTCGCATCAAGCGGTACATCGTTGACCCAAGGGCATTTGAAGACATTATCCCGCTATATGAATGAGCGTCGTATTTATTTGGCTTTTGATTCTGATAGTGCGGGCCAAGCAGCTACTTTGCGAGGAGCAGAAGTCGTTAAAGAAGCTTTTATGGGGTTAGGCGAGATAAAACAATATGATGAGAGCTTCGGGCATGGTGAGTTTTCTTGCGAGATAAGGGTTGTAGTCTCTGCTGAGGGCAAGGATCCTGATGAATTTATAAAAGCTAAAGGTGGCGAGGCTTATCTTTCTTTGGTAGAAAAAGCTCCGCTTTTGATAGATTTTGAAATTGATAGCATAATTAAAACAGGGGGTAAGGATGCTTCTCCGCAGGAAAAGGCAAAAGTAATCAAAAAAATTGTAAAGGTGTTGTCACAAGTGCAAAATCAGATTATTCGAAGTGAATATATCAAAACGGTTGCTCAGAGCCTTGATGTTTCGCAAATGGCACTAAGGGCGGAGTTGGATTTGTATCAAGCTCCCGCAACTCCATCGGAACAAGCAAGTTTAAGTAATGTAACAAAAACATCTACCAAGCTTCAAATAGCGCAAAAAAAATTATTGAGCTGTTATTTTGTAGATGGAAGCAATATTCCACCTAGCACTTTGAATAATTATCTTGATGAGGTAGAATTTACAGAAGAAACCTTATCACAAATTAAAAAATCACTCAGAGAGATTTCTGAGCAGGCAGAAAACACCGAAATACTACAAAAAATGTTGATAGACGGTTTTGTCGGGCAGATACAAGCCCAACAAGAAATTATAGATATAATCAACTATTCTGGTGAAATTAAGGATCTTGGCTCTTCTTTGATGAAGCAGTATATTGAAGAAACGGTATTTTTTATCAAAAGAGCCAGAGCAAAGCAAGTGCAAAATGAACTAAAAAGTCGATATTACGAAGCAAAAGACGACGAAATGAGTTCTCAACTGATACAATATGAAGTACGCGATAAACTCAAACAAGTCAATAGATTAAAATTAGGAGACATACATGAGCAAAAAATCTAAAAACAGTGAAGATGCATTGATAGGTATGCTCAATAAAAACGAAGGCTATAATTCTCATGAGGGAGATGAGTATGAGGATTTGGTCGGCGGTACAGGCGATATCGAAGCTATTTTTGATAATCCGGCGATGACGCATGGTATTGCAACCGTTGAGCATGACGATATTTATATTAAAGAAGAAGTTGACGAAGATGTTGATATCAAAGCCCCTAAAGGGATTTCTATCGATGATCCTGTTCGTATGTATTTGCGTGAAATCGGCCGTATTCAGCTTTTGACTGCAGAAGAAGAAATCGAACTTGCCCGCAAAATCGTAAAAGGCGGACAAGCAGGCATAATTGCAAAAAGAAAACTTGTTCAGGCTAACTTACGTTTGGTTGTAAGTATTGCCAAAAAATACGTCGGTCGCGGTATGTTGTTCTTAGACCTTATCCAAGAAGGAAATTTGGGTCTTATCAGAGCAGCTGAAAAATTCGACCACGAAAGAGGATACAAATTCTCAACTTATGCAACTTGGTGGATTAGACAAGCTATCACTCGTGCTATTGCCGATCAAGCAAGAACAATCCGTATTCCTGTTCATATGGTAGAGACAATCAACAAACTCAAAAAAGTTACTCGCAAACTTGCTCAAGACCTTAGCCGTAAGC
>JAQUTS010000105.1 GCA_028694275.1 Candidatus Gastranaerophilales bacterium | reverse complement strand
TATGATGTCTTAAAGCCAAAGCCTAAGGTGAAACTTCCTAAAGAGCCCTCATCACCTCAAAAGCCGACACCTTTGCCTAGTTGTCCCGTTAAACAAAAAGAACAAAAAACTATACCTTTGACTCCTAAAAAAAGCATGCCGCCAAAGCCTGTCAAAAAAACAGTTTCGGTAAAGTCTGTTTCCTCCCCAAAAGATTACTCTCATAAAAAATCTGCCCCTTCGCACAAACCTCCGATAAAGTCGGTTCAAAAAAAGCCGCCTTCTATGCCTGAATATGCCCCTGCGCCTGTTGAGCAAGTGCTTGAAACCAGAATTATAACTAAGGTAAAAATTGATTATTCGAGCGCTTATTTGTTGGCAGATTTTATCAACAATAATATAAGGTCCAATTTGGCTGTTGCACAAAACCCTTCAGAGCTTATTCTTGCAGGGAATGAAACAGAGATTTTGACTGCTAAGCAAGTCGTAAAACTTCTTGATACTTGTCCTAAAGTTCAGGTGTTTAATCTTGCTTACATAAGGCCTGTAACTATGGCTAATATGCTTGCTAATTCTGTTTTTGGCGGTGATTGTTGCGTGTGCCCTGATGGGTGTGAATTTAAAAAGCACAGCAGTCCTTTTGTTATTTATTATAATAATGAGCAAAACACCATAACGATAGTCGGAGCGTCCCCAAAACAAATGGAATTAGCGGATAGTTATATAAAGTTATCTGATTTGAAATCACCTCAGGCTTTTTTGGATATTTTGATTGTTGAATTTAATGATTGGGGTATCAGTCAATTTCAAAAATTAGCCCAGTTTCATATTTTTCCTGCAAGTTCTGAATGTGGGGTTTCTGCTCAAAATCTATTCTCATCCATTTCTGAAATTATCTGCAACGGTGGTGGGGAAATCCTTGCAAGGCCAAAGCTGACAGTATCCAATGATGGCAATTATCAGGTTAATGCTACTTCTGATCAGCCTGTTGCAAATGCTCAGGGGGATGTTTGCAATGTGGAGCATAATTGCGGAACCAGATTGAAAATTCATTCGGTGATTAATCAACAAGGAGAGGTTTTTCTTACGCTAGAGCCTCAATATGTTGCTATGCGTAAGTATCTTGCCGATGAAAAAAATCCTGAGTCGGTTTTGTTTGATAAAAGGTCAATGAAACTTGAAAATATTCGCTTAGAAGACGGCCAAACACTGTGTTTTGGCGGTATGAATACTCAGGAAGAATATTCTTCTTGGGGACGAACCAAAGTTATTAACAAAGAGCTTATGATGTTTGTCAATGTTCATCTACAGCAATAATTACTTGTGATAAGGTTCGTTGTTGATTATTTTGAATGCTCGATAGATTTGTTCTTCTAATATTAACCTTACAAACTGATGAGTGAAGGTCATTTTGGAAAAACTCAAAGCTAGATCTGAGCGTTGTTTTATGCTTTCATCAAGGCCGGTTGCGCCTCCTATAATGAAAGTTATTTGGCTCAAGCCTGAGTTTGAGAGCTGTTTTATTTTTTGTGCAAATTCTTCTGATGAAAACGTTTTGCCTTCTATTTCAAGAGTTATAACAAAATCATCATCTGCTATATGTGGAATTATGCGTTGGGCTTCTTTTTCTCTTGCAATTTTTTCTGTTGAGACGGTTTTTAGGTTTTCTGCTTGGATTTCGATTATTTTTTCAGAGCAGTAAGGACGGATTCTTTTTGTGAATTCGTCAGAAATTTGTTGATAGGATTTTTCTTTTAGTTTTCCTGTTGAAATTATTTTTATTTGCATAGATTTTTATTATTGCAAAAGAGTTAAAATAGTGTCTGTTTTTTTGTGTATTTTGCTATTTTTTGCAATATATTTTAATAAAAAACACGTAAATATGTCGCTTATATCCCAAAAAGCCTGCGTAGTAAGGGTTTTTGATTTTGAGATATTTGGTACAAATGATGCAGTACGTTTTCTTAAAGTATCTGTTATAATATTGTTGAGGCTCTATCTGAGTGTTTTTTGGAATTCAAATAGAAATAATAATCGAATAGGAGATAAATAAAAATGCCAATGCCTTCAAGTCCTAAGGAAGCCAAACCTAAGACAGAAAATATTGCAAAAGACGGTAAATCTTCAGGTGCCGGTTTTGATGCGACGAAGTTACTTATCATCAATGCTGTGACTTCGGTTATAATTTGTGTACTTTTTATCGGAGTTAATTACTTCGTTCAGACAAACTTTATGAATGCAAAATTTGCTGCATTGATGAGTTCTATAGGCGGAGGAGAAGCAGAAGAAGAGGAAGCAGAAGCAGATGCTGTTGAGCGTGGATTGATTCTTGATTTGGGAGATTTTGTACTTAATCTTTCAGATACAACCGCCAGAAGATATCTTAAAGCAAATGTAGCCATAGAATTGACCAAAAAAGCTTCTGATCCTGATCCTACAGCTGCTCCGGCAGAAGGAGAAGGCGGTGGCCATGGCGGGCATGGTGGCGGAGAAGGCGGCGGTGCTGATGCCGGGATGAAGGCTATTGAGGCTGAAATGGATCAGTTTAAACCATCTATAAGAGATGCTGTTATTTCAACTTTATCCAGTAAAACATCTGATGAATTATCAAGCATTGCAGGTAAAGAAGAAGCAAAAGAGCAAATTAAAGAGGCTGTAAATGCAATCTTTGCGGGGGATAGAGAAGTCCTTCGTGTAAGCTTTGGAAACTTTATTATTCAGTAAAAGGTAGATTGATGTCAGACGCAGATAAGATTTCCATAGAAAATGTCAATGAGCTTTTATCATCTTTTGATAAAGATGTTTCTTTGAGTGATGATTTTTTGGGGTCTTCGACATCTGTTGACGGTGAATCGACTCAAATAAAAAAAGGTTATAAGTTATACAATTTTAGACGGCCTGACAAATTTTCAAAAGACCATCTAAAGGTTTTGCAAGATATCCACAAGGAATTCTCTAGGCAGCTTTCTATGGCTTTAACGGCGTATTTACGCATGCATATTGAGATGGAAGTTGTTTCTGCTGACCAATTGACGTATATGGAATTTGTTAATTCAATGCCGACTCCTGCGACAGTCGGTATTTTGGAGTTATCTCCTTTGCCAGGGCAGATAATGATTTATTTAAGTCATGAAATCGTAACAAGTATCATTGACAGGATGTTTGGTGGCGGGGGACTTTCAGAAGCTAATATTCGTGAACTTACAGATATTGAAGAAGCTTTAATTTTGAAGGTTTTGGATCGCTCTACAAGAGCTCTTTCTCAGGCGTGGAGCAATATTTATCCGATTTCGGGTAAGGTTATAAATATTGACAGTAATGCTTACGTACAGATTGCAAACCCCAGTGAAATTGTTGCTTTGATTACAATAGAAATACAAACTGCGTCGAAGTATTTTGGACTTATGAGTTTGTGTTTCCCTTTCCCAATATTGGAGAATTTGCTCGATAAATTGAGTTCTCAACACATCTTCCAAGGGCAAGGGCTTATCGGAACAGAAGAAGATAAAAATAATATTATAGACAGATTGAACATTGTAAATGTACATGCAAGCGTTATTTTGGGCGATACGGAGATACAAATGTCAGAGTTTTTAGAACTCAAAGAAGGTGATGTCATTAAGCTGGATAATAAAGTTGATGAAAATTTGATTTTGACGGTTAACGAGAAGAAAAAATTCGATGTAAGACCAGGTACTCTCAAAAACAAAGTCTCGGTAAAAGTAGTTGATGAACATGTTTTTAATGAATAAAAAGGATACAATATTATTATGAATAAAATAGAAAAAGATCTAATAAGAGTCTTAAGTGATTCATTTATTACTTCATCAAAAAAACTTAATACACTACTCAATTCAGAAGTGGAAATCCTTTTCGACAGCGTTAATATTATTGAGGATATCGACTCTGTATCAGAGATGTTTGACAAAGTTGTGGTGATGCAAAATACATTCAAGCTTGGTGAATTGTATACTAATTTACCATCATCTTGTGCTTCTCCTTTGGCCGAACTTATGATGTCCGGAGAAGTTGAGGGCGGAAATAATGAGATGGGAGATCTCAAAGAAAAAGCTATCACAGAGATATTTTCGCAATTGATGGAGGGGTATTCTGAAGAATTGTCAAGGGAACTTTATCAGAATTTTTCTGTAAAAGTTGCTAAAACTGCTTATGCTAAAGATTTTGAAAAGAGTAAATCTCTTATGCCTGCTGTACTAAAGGGGGCAGTTGTTATAACATATAGAGTGAATTTTACGAGAGTGGCGAAAGATGTAATCAGGCAGGTTATCCCAATTGAACTTTTTCAACAAATGCTTGAGTTAATAAAGCCGGATTTAGATACAGATGAGGAACTAATTAAAATGCAAGAGCCGAATTTTGATGAAGACAACTCAATTATGGTGCAGCCTGTTCAGTTTCCTACATTCGATAATCAGACTTCTATGCAATTGGAAGGTAACAAAAATTTCAATTTATTGCTGGATATAAAATTGAAACTGACTGTTGAATTGGGTCGTGCCGAGTTGCCTATCAAGAGAGTTTTAGAGCTTACAAGAGGGTCTATCATAGAACTTGATAAGATTGCGGGTGAGCCCGTAGAGCTTTTTGCTAACGGCAAGTTGGTTGCGAGAGGTGAGGTTGTTGTTATTGAGGACAATTTTGGTCTTCGTATTACCAATATTATCAGTCCTGATGAAAGAATCAAAAACTTGTAAAAATACACTTGCTATTTTGGCATGAGTGTTTAATAATAGTAATTACCTTAAAGCAAGGTAGCGGCTCTTAATCGGGTTCTTTATTGAAAATCGAATAGCACAAATAGATGGCAAGGTAGCTCAGCTGGTGAGAGCGCACGGCTCATACCCGTGAGGTCGAGAGTTCGAATCTCTCCCTTGCTATTTTTTGTGCCGATTTTTGGGCGAAACGAGTTTTTATTGCTGTTTTCTGTAGGTAGATTAATATATAGTTTTATCTCAAGAGAATAAATTCTTATGAAAAAACCTCTTCCTAAGAAGAGGCAGAGAGTTGTTTCTCTATAGATATGGCTTATTTTTCTGGGCTTGGGAAGTCCAAAAGAGGCTCCGCAAGATTATTTAGAGAGTTAGTAAGAATATTTAAAGAGACATTAGCGACGATTTCGAGGATTTCTTCATCAGAAAATCCTGCCTGTCTGATTTTGTTCAGATCATCGTCAGAAACTTTGCCGACTTTTTCGATTACGGTATTGCTGAATGCCAGCATCGCTTGAGTTTTTGCGTCTTGAGAAACACCGTTTCTTATGTCTTTGATTTGTTCATTTGATGCTCCCAAATCGCTCAAAATGAAGGAATGCACGGCTGAACAATATTCGCATTTGTTTTTGCTGGCTGTAAAGACAGCTATTTGTTCAGCAAAATTGGCGGAAAGTTTTGATGATTTGAGCGCACCGCTGAATTTGAGGTACGCATCCAAAACTGCAGGGGAGTTTGCCATCATTTTAAAAACATTGGGAACTTTTCCGAAAGCTTTTTTTACGTTTTCTAAAAGTCTTTTTGACTTGTCCGAAGCTTCATTTTCTTCGATTAAATTTATACGATTTATAGTTTTAGTTGTCATTTATTTTCTCTCCTTGATTTCTCATAAGTTAATTATATGTGTACGAGTTAATAAGGGAGCAAAAATAAATACTTTTTTAATAAATAACATTTTTTTGATGTCAAAAACTACCCTCCAACTTTATATGGCGTGGTTTTTAAGGTTTTTTATTCTGTCATCAGTCTATATTGATGTAGAAGAAGAATTTTTGGTTGTTGAAGTTTGTTTTGTTGTGGAATCGCTTGATGATCCGTTGTCATTGTCATATAGGTTTTTAGAATAGAAGTTGTTTATCGTTGAATTGTACAAACTGTTATTGTTGGTCAAAGAGGCATAAATTGCACTGTCAAGGCCATATCCTGATGAATACCCTGAACCCAAAAGTGTTTGAACTGCAGATGTTTGAGCCTCATAGAAACTTGTCAGAGAGCTTGTGGCTTTTTGTTGTCTTATTTGGAGTTGAAGCAATTGAGCCAAAACAGTCGCTTGATCTGCGCTCAAGATGTTATTTACGGCAGTTGTGAAAGTAGATGTTTTGGCCGTTTTGTTTCCAAGAGCGTTTGTTGCAACTTTGATGGAGCCTTTGACTTGAAGGTTTTTAACGTTT
>JAQUTS010000104.1 GCA_028694275.1 Candidatus Gastranaerophilales bacterium | reverse complement strand
CAACATCAATTCCATAGGTTGCCAACTCTTTATCTTTCTCGGCAAGAGTGTCAAGTTTTTGGGATATGTCTTGCAATCCAACATTCCTTGCGCCCAAAGACGCAACTCTTTCAATTACAGAGCCGGTGGACAACACTCCTTTGCTCCATCCTTCCCCAAAACTGCTTTTAAATTCTGATACTCCCTTGCCAATGTTTTCAATACCCGAAACACTGTTACTATTGAAAAAGTGACGCGATACCAAGATGAGTTTTTGAACAGCTTTTTAATCGGCGAAAAATCATCCTATGGATATGACCAACAACTCTATTCTAATATTTCAACACTTGAATCTTATTTCAATGAAGTTGACGGTTCAGGTTTAACAGGTGCTTTTCAGTCATATTTTGCTGCTGCCAAAACACTTGCGGATACTCCTACAGATAAAGTTATAAGGGCAAATTTTGTTACGCAGGCACAATCTGTTGCACAACAATTTAATGCAAAAGCCACAAACCTTGAAAACTTCAGAACAAACCTTGTGGGTGATGGCCTTACACAATCTTCACTTGATAACAGTGAAATAGGTAAACGTATTGATGATATAAATAATAAACTTAACCAAATTGCAGAATTGAACAAGCAAATATCAGTTTTTTCACAAGGATCAGAACCAAATTCTTTGCTTGATCAAAGGCAGCTTTTGATAGAAGAATTGTCAGAATCTATTCCTATTACCACAAGATATGAAGGTACTTCTTGTGATGTGTATATGGGAAATGTTCAACTTATCAACAGCGGTCAGCAATCCGTCACGTTTAAGGCTTCACCGAGTGGAGATCTTAATCCTGTTACTGTGTCGCTTGTGAGTACAAAAGACCCATCTGTTGTTTATGTGGCTAATTATCTTGAACAAGAAAGTTTTTCACCTACCCAAGGATCTTTAAAAGCGATGCTTGATATGGGAGGAAATGGCCCCGGAAGTATTTATGAAGCAATGACAGAGTTGGATAATTTGGCTCGAGAATTTGCCGTAAGTGTCAATGAAATACAACTTAGAGCGGATGCAGGGCCACCGACTCAGGCAAGCTTAAAAATGAATCCTACAACAGGTCAGCTTGAGATTGCTACTCAAAATATCTTTTTGAACAGTTCAAATGCGGCAGCATATGACCCGACATTGATTTCTGCGGCGAATTTGTGTGTGAATCAAGCTGTGATTAATGACCCTTTTGAAGTTGCAACAGCTTATGCAGAAGTTGCAGGGACTACGGTTGTCAGCCCTAATGCTGTCGGTAACAACAATAATGCTTCGATGTTTTTGGGTATGCGAGACACTAAAATGGCTGGCTTGCAGGGTCAAACACCTGAGGGGAATCTTTATTCTATAGCATCTAAAATAGGGAATTCTTCTGCTTTGGCAAAAAGTCAATTATCAGCGCAAGAAAAATCTGTACAACAATTAAGTGACCAAAAACAATCTATCGTTGGCGTGAGTTTGGATGAAGAACTCGTTGATCTTATGAAATTCCAAAAAGCCTATCAGGCTTCTGCTCAGGTATTTTCAGTTGTGAGTCAAATGATGGATGTCATACTTAGTATGGCAAAATAAATTAATTTTTCAGGAGGAAATATAAATGGCATACAGTAGAATAACAAATTCATATTTGAGTCAGTCGATTTTAAGTAATACAATGATGAACCAGAGCAAATATGTGTCTTTGAATTATCAGTATTCTACGCAAAAAAAGGTCAATAATTTGTCTGATGACCCTATTTCTTTGACAAGTTTGATGAATTCTAAAAATGACATGTCAAAAATAGATGCTTATTTAAAAAGTGTCGGTACAAGTAATGCCCAATTGCAAATGTCAGAGAGCACCTTGTCTCTTGTGAATAAAGATCTTGACAGAATCAATCAGCTTGCAACTCAAGCAGCAAACGAACTTAACGGTGCAGATGAAGCAAGTGATATAGCTGATGAAATCGAGGAAAGTCTCAAAAACATTATTACGCTTGCAAATACCAAATATAACGGAAGTTATTTATTTTCAGGTGCAAATGTGAACACGCCTCCATATGCTACAGACGGAGCTAATTGTACATATCAAGGCACGACAGATGCAGATAATTTGCAGGTAAAAGTTCAAGTCAGTGAAGGCTCATCTATTGTGGTTAATGAAAACGGCGACAGTATTTTTGGTCAGTATTATGTTGATGTATCAGGTAATACGGTTAGTCAAGGCGCAATTGGTCATGTTAAAGAGCTTTTGGCCGATTTAAGATCAGATCCTCCAAACTATGATAATGTCAGAGCCAAGTTAGATGTTTTGAAAAAAGATATGGATAACGTTACATATTATCAGACAAAAGCAGGTACCAGCATGTCGATGTTGGAAAAAACCAAAACACAATTGCAGTCTCAAAATATCAGTGCTGATACTCTAAGATCTACAATAGAAGATGCAAATCTTGTAGAAATAGCCTCCAAAATGCAATACCAGCAGTTTGCGCTTCAGGCATCTTTGCAATCTTCGACAAATGTATTGCAACAGTCATTATTGAACTATATGCAATAGATTAAAAAATTACCAATATCACTTACTATTTTATTTTTGCGGGCATTTTTGCCCGTTTTTTATTAAAAAGGATGTGAAATTGAACCGAAACGTGAGTTTTGGTTCAATGGAACTGGACTAAGGCGACGTAGGAGATTACGAAAGTAATCTCAACAGGAGCAAAATTAAAAAGGATGTGAAATTGAACCGAAACGTGAGTTTGTGATCAATGGAACTGGACTAAGGCGACGTAGGAGATTACGAAAGTAATCTCAACAGGAGCAAAATTAAAAAGGATGTGAAATTGAGCGCAAACGTGAGTTTGTGATCAATGGAACTGGACTAAGGCGATCCTGAAACAAGTTCATGACAGGCTCAAAATATTAATGAATATAAAAAACTAATCGCCGAGTTCTTTTGCTTTTTTGGCGGTTGCCTTAACAGTTTCCATAAAGGTTTCAAAAACTTTTGCTTTTTCTAAAACATCAAGCCCGACAGCCGTGCACCCACCCGGTGTTGTGACTTCTTGTCTTAGTATTTGAGGCGTTTTATTTGTTTCCATAATCATATGAGCAGAACCTATGGCAGTTTGTGCGGCAAGTTCCAATGCTACATTAGCAGGCAGCCCTAAGTTTTCACCGCCTTTTGCAAGAGCTTCTATCACAAGGTAGAAAAAAGCAGGCCCTGAGCCTGAAATCCCTGTCAGTGCATCTATAAGATTTTCTTCAATTGTGACAGTTTTTCCTACTTTTGAAAAAATATCACATGCAAATTGCAATTGTTCTGATGAGGCATATTGCCCTTTTGTTAATCCGCTCATTCCATGACCCAAAAACGCAGGAGTGTTTGGCATTACCCTTACAATGGGTATTTCACCGATGATATCTTCTATGGTTTTGGTTGATACTCCTGCTGCAATTGAGATTAGTAGTTTTTCTTTTGTTAGTGAGTCTTTTATGCTCTTTAAGACATCTTTGATTACAAAAGGTTTGGTGCAGATGATTATTATATCGGATTCTTTTGCTAGTTGATTACCGTCAGAGATTGTCCTGACGCCAAATTCATTATTTATTTGTTGTGCAATATCGGCATTTAGCTCTGATACTGTAATGTTTTCTTTTTCAACAAAATTTGAGCTTATTAATCCTTTCAGGATGGCCCCGCCCATTTTGCCCGCACCGATAAAACCTATTTTCATTTTTCTTCTTCCTGTGATATTTGATAACAAGTTGATTATATCACGATAAAATTTTCTCTTGCGCTTAATTGAACATCCTGAAATTTTGCTCCTGTTGAGATTACTCTTGTAATCTCCTACGTCGCTTTAGTCCAGTTCCATTAAGCACAAAATAACGTTTGCGCTCAATTGAACATCCTGAAATTTTTTTAACACATCTGATAGATGATAGGCTAATGGCAAAATTGATATAAAAAACTATACTCTCTCCATAACATAGATTTTAGGGAGAGAATAAATGACACCTAGCGTAAAGATTTTAATGACAACAGATGTCAGTAACAACAAATGGGATTATACAGATCTTGTCTGCAAAAGTATTCTTGCTTCTCAAAAGGCCCAGATTACTCTTGTAACAACAGGGCAAAGCTATGAGCCCAAAGAAGTTGATTATGCCGAATGTATTCACACCGGTATCAGCGTCAAATGGGAAAATAATTTTCAAAAATTTAAGATGGCAAATGAAAGGGTTGGCGATGCAATTAATGAAATTTCCAAGAATTTTAAACCTGATATTATGCATCTTAATCACTACTGTGATAATATTGATTATCCTGTACCAAAGATTTTGACTGTCCATGGCGATGCATTGAATAACATTAAATGGACAAGTTTTAATATGCATTACCATCCGTACAAAAATTATATCCAAAAATGTCTTGATTCTTCAGACAAAGTAATTGCCACAACCAAAATTCTCGCCAAAAATCTCATAAGCTCTTATGAGATGAATAAGCAAATTAATCTTATTTATAACGGTATAGAATGGGATGTTCCCGAGTCGGAAAAAGACGGCATGGTGCTTTTGACATCGTCCAAATCTTTGCTTAAAAAACACAATTTGAATATGATTTTGCAAATTATGCAAAGACTGCCTGATGATATGCAGATTTTTGTAATAGGCTCAAAGCCTGCTTGGCTAAGACTTCCTGAGAAGCTTCAATTTTTGGGCAATATCTCTAATGAAGAATTGAAGCCATATTATCAAAAAGCTTCAATTTATCTTGCTTTGTCTTCTTGGGATATTTTTAATATGAATGCTTTTTATGCAGCTTATGCGGGTTGTGCTCTTTTGGCGTGTGACAGCCCGATTTTTCAAGAATTTTGGGGCGATAGCGCAAGCTTTTTTGATATGAGTAATTCTGATAATTTTATGAGACAGCTGAATAATTTGCTCGAAAATAAACTTGTATTAGACAAAGTCGTGAATAATTGCCGAAATAAAGCCATGTCCGCATACGGCCAAAAAAGGATGGGTTATGAGTATTTGAACCTGTATAAAAACTCACAGCCAAAAGAAAGAATTTCCGCCAAAACAGAAGAACAAATCAAAGAAGATATTTTTATTCAAAAATAGCTACGATGTTCTTATAATGCTTAGTTGCGGTATTTCAGACATTTTGGGATTCAAAATATCTTTGCCCCAAGAGAGAATTTTTTCATACCATGACATTCGTTTTTCTTTTGGGAAAAACTTCCCGAAAATGCCTATGTTTTCTTCCAGTGGCTTGTTTTTATGTGAAAATTGCGCCACATCATCTGTTAGCTGTTCGAGATTTTTTCCACTGAAAAGCTTTCTATTTGCTATATACGAGCTTCCTCGGGTATTTATTGCTCCGGAAGCACGGCTTTTTGCCAAGCTTTTTAATACTGACATTTTTGTACCTTATTTGCGACATAACCTTATACTTATATCAAAACAGGCATGGTGAAAAAATTGCTAAATTCATAACGGATTGTTATTTTCATCAACATGAACAACGTATGGAATATGCGTATCGGCTTCTTTTTCATCCATAATGGCGTATGCAACGATGATAATTTTATCTTGAGGGTGGGCTTTTCTGGCTGCGGCACCGTTTAGGCAAATGTCTCTTTTGCCTCTTTCGCCTTTGATTACATATGTCTGGAATCTTTCGCCGTTGTTGATGTTTAATATATCTACTTTTTGATTTAGTCTCAAATGGGCTTTTTCCATTAATTCTTCATCAACAGTTATGGAGCCGACATAGTTAAGATTGGCGTCTGTTACTGTTGCTCTGTGAATTTTTGAGTACATCATCTCAAATTGCATGATAAGTTCCTTTTTCTGTCTCTTTAAATATCATAAATCAAAAAAATTTTTTAACAAAAATTAATTAAAATCAAAAAGTTATTGTTTTTTAAAACAAGGCTTTAATTGTTACCTAAGAAGCATTGCAATAGTTTTTTAAGAATAGTAAAAATTTTTTTTGTAAAAATTTTCAGAAAGAATTAAAACATTGCAAGAGTTTAATTACGGGCGATTTTAAAAAAACAAATGTAACTTTTTAAAATAAATATTGCGCCCTGTAAAAGAATTTGTTTTACTATGAGAAAGAACGATTTAAGAGTCTAATTTTCTAAAATTTTATAT
>JAQUTS010000103.1 GCA_028694275.1 Candidatus Gastranaerophilales bacterium | reverse complement strand
CTTATCTTACATAAACCCTTGCCAAACGTACCTTGAGTCTGCACATAAGCTCGTAATTTATCGTGCCTAAAATATTTGCCCATTCATTTATTGAAATGGTTTCATCTCCATCTGAGCCAAGAAGCGTTATAATGTCACCTTCTTTTGCATCTATTCCCGTAATATCAAACATCATCTGATCCATTGTTATAGTGCCGATTTGCTTGATTTTTTTTCCGTTTAGAAGGCCGTATATTTTGTTTGAAAGCTGCCTATCTATACCATCGGCATAACCGATTAGGATTGTAGCAATCTTTGTTATTTTGTCTGTAATGTATGTGTGGCAATAACTTACGCCTTCACCTTTTTGTGCTTGGTGTATGTTTGTAACTCTGCCTTTAACTCCCATTGCAGGATAAAGTTTAGGTACTTTTTTAGCGTCAGGAATAAGGTCTGGAATAAGGCCGTAGATTCCGATTCCAGCTCTTGCCATATTGTATTCAACTTCAGGAAAGTCAATGAGTGCAGATGTGTTTTCAGGGTGGATTAAAAGCCCTTCAGTATCAATTTCTGATATTATGTTGTTCCAGATTTCAAGCTGTTCTTTTGTTTTTGCTTTGTCTTCAGCATTTGCAAAGTGGGTAAAGATTCCTTCTAAATCTATAAAATCAGATTCTTGGACTTTCTTTATAAGCTCAAGTGCTTTCTCTGGTCTTACGCCAATCCTGTTCATGCCTGTATCTACTTTTACGTGGACTTTTACTTTGTGTCCTGTCTTGTCATAGGTAAGTTTAGCGGCATCAATATGCTCTTCGTTGAACAAAGAAAGAGATATATTATTTTCTGCGGCAAAATCAAAAGCCCACACAGGAGCTGCCCCCAAAACAAGAATAGGAACTTTAATATCAGCTTCTCTTAGCTGCATTCCTTCATCAATTGAAGCTACTCCAAACATATCAACGCCAGATGCTAAAAGTGTTGGCGCAATCATAACGCTTCCATGTCCGTATGCGTCAGCTTTTACGACTGCAAGAAATTTTGCACCTGAACGAGCGAAGGTTTTTAATTCCCTAACATTTTTCTCTATTGCGTCAAGATTTATCTCGACCCAGGCATCTCTTTTTGTATTTACGTATGAAGCTCTATTAAATTTCATAAGATTATAATAGAGCAAAAACTAGGCCGTGAAAAGTTTTTTTCGCTTAAGAATTATTATGCTTGGAGGTCGAGTACATTTCCTATTTTTTTTGCGATATCTTCAGGATTTAATGTATTTTCAACTCTGCCAAGACATCTTCCGCTTGGGTCTTTTAAAACGATTCCATCTTGAAGTGTTTCCATTGTTGAAATATCATCAACTCTAACAGCTATAGGCTGTTTATTGATATTGTTTGTTGCCATAACAAATGTTGGTTGTGTAGTAGAAATAGCGTTTGTCATTTTTTTAATTCCTCATTTTGAATAATTGTCTTCTGTAATATTTCTAAAAAGCATAAAAAATAAAATTTCCATTAATTTTTTGAATGGTTAATAATTATTAACAAGATTTTTAAAACGTTCTTTATAGAGGGGCAAAAAGTCTTTTAATATGCTAAAATTATTGTAAAATAGTTGTGAAAAGGTGATGTATGGACGATAATCAAAAACTAAAAATAATCCAAGAAATGCAAGAAGTCTGCAAACAAATGGTACTTGATGATATTGAAGAAAACCCTGATAACGAGTTTGATTTGTTTGATTGTGCTTGTTGCGGCGCTACAAAACCATACGCAGGGTCAATCGAATATGGCACAAACAGACTTTGTAATGATTGTGTTTTGCTTGCGGAAACCGGTTTTGCTCTTGGGAAATTTAAAAATATAAAAGAACTAATTGACGCAATGGAAGATACTCGTTTAGAAGAAATTTGTGCATATATAAAACAGGAAGAAGCAAGGGCTAATAATTAGTTATGCAAAAAGTAACATACCTGCAAAATAGTTTAAATAAAGGTGTTTTGATAAGGTGGCCAGATCACTGTTTCCCTTTGAAAATTTTTATCGCACCTTTTAAATGGTATGCCTCAAAAGGCGACGATTACAAATATCGCCAAATGGTTATTGATGCCTTAAATCTCTGGCAATCAGCAACATCAGGGTTAGTTTCATTTGAAATTGTAAACACTCTCCATGAGTCTAATATCAATCTTGATTGGAGAAGGGTTGATAGAAAATCATTAGGTCATTGTAACTACCACTTTGATAATCAGGGTAGACTTTATTCTGCTGAGGTTCAAATAGGTCTTTCAGATGGAATTCTTCATTCCCGCTATATGGATGGCAACGAAGTTATGCATACAATTATCCACGAGATGGGGCACGCCTTAGGATTGGGGCACAGCTCAAACAAAGCTGATATTATGTATACTCCTCATCAATATGGAGTTACCTCTATTTCTCAGGCAGATGTTCTTTCTTTAGTTTGGCTGTATAGGCTTCCTTGGGGAACTCCTCCCAACGAGATAGCTGCAAAATACGGCATAGCTTCTTCTGATATTGATGATGTTATTGCTAAGCTCACTCATGAAAACCACAAATCAGAGTTTGAAAAAGTTAAAGACAGTATAAAAATTGAAGAAAAAAACCTGCTTGAAGAACAAACAAGAATCGCAGAGCTTAAGAAATATACGGTCCTTGCTCTTCAAGATGTTAAACTTCCAAAAGATGTCTATAATTACATTAAAAAGCCACCTTTAAAATAAGTGTTTAAAAATAATACCGACTATGTAATAATGTTCTTTGAAAAAGCAGTCGGATAATCGCGCATAACTTGTTTATGTGAGGAAAGTCCGGGCACCTCAGGGCAAATCGCCGGATAACATCCGGTACGGGCAACCGTCAGACTAGTGCCACAGAAAAGTAAACAACCTTGTTATCAAGGTTCAGGTGCAACGGTAGTGTAAAAGACTACCAGCGATATTGAGAAATATCGGCTCGGTAAACTCCGATTGGGTGCAAGTTCAGCTAAAAGGTTAAGGTGACCCGCCGTCTTTTGACAGAACGCTTGAGCTGAAAGGCAACTTTCAGTCTAGACAGATGATTATCTACTACAGAACCCGGCTTATAGACTGCTTTTTCTTTTTATTGTTATTATCCATGTTTTAGTTGTAGAAAACATTCATGATCAAAGTCTTCTATTGCTTTTGCTACTCTTTTGCTGGTTTCGCTGCAATATGAACGATAGTCTGCTACAAGCATTTGATTAATTGCTCTTTTATCTAAATTAGGATGTTCTCGCTCACATTTTTTTCTTGCTTTTTCAACTTCCCTTACCTTTTTGCAGGCTTGGTCAACTTCTTTTGGTATGCCATTCACAAAATAATCATAAGAAAGTGCGTGCATCAAATTTGCTTTATCTAATGTGAAACCAATAGGAATTTTACGAGAATCAGGAATTTTAGAGAACCAACCTCTTTTCTGGTAGTCTTCTTGTGGTTCGAATAAGAATGTTAGACCAGTATAATCAGAGGGTCCTACATGAATTGCAATATCAGGTGATTTATCTGTTGTTTCTTTCATATTTACTTTAAATTTAGCTATTAAATAATCAAAATCTATCAATTTTTTGTCATTATCTCTAGCAACATATATATCTTGCATAAACTTATCAAGTTTATAATAATATACTTCTTTGAAATTAGGAGAGTAGTTTTTTGTTTTGATTGGGCTTGTTCTTGTAGTGATTGCAGAAACCTTCATTATAAAACTCCTTTATTTTTTACAATTGTAATACAAAAAGTAAATTTTATGTCAAATATGTGAATATTGTAAAAGTTTGCACATATTTTGTTATATTTTAGCAACAATTTTTTTTGAGAAGGTTTATAACCTTGCTAAGAAAGTTTTACACTATGGGAATGAAGATTAAACCTTATATAGATTTGTCATCAAAAGTTGCAGGAAAAATTATTGAAGTCACTGAACAAGCAGTAAAATCACCCCAACAACGTTTGATACTTGGTTCTACGGCATTGGTTACAATGCCTATTATTGAAGCTAAAAATCCTAATGCAAATGAAGATCAAAAAACACTTGCAATCAGTAAAACTTTTGCAAAAATCATAGCAGGAACAACAAGCGGTTTTGCAATCAGAAAAGCTTGTAACAATTTTATCGCATCTAGAATAGAAAATATGGAATCTGGTTTAAATCCCAAAAACTTTCTAAATTTAGCAGTTGATGAAATTGAACGTAATAAGACAGCAGTATTTGGAAATACAATCGGTACTTTTGTTGCAAGTTTTGTTATGGTTTTAACAAATTACCTTTGGGATGCACCTGTAACTAAGCATTTGACCAACTTCTTTTACAAACATGCTACAAATAGAAAGGAGAGAAATTAATGCTTTCCAAACTATTGCGCGGATTATATAAAAGAAGTAATTCCAATAATGGGCCTTTGATTGTTCTAGGGGCTTTTGGATGGTTTGTAAGTATGCTTGCTCAACTTGCAGGAATCAAAAGCAACAAAAAGCTTACTCCTGATAAGAAAAAATTTCTTTATGAACAAGAGAAAAACGAAGGTATTTGTAATATTGGTTTGTATCTTTTGTTTACTTCAACTTTATCTGGAGTTGCAGATGCTCTTCATAGAAAAGGCAAAATTCTTACTAAAGCTACTAAGCCTATTATAGAAAAATTTGCAAAAGAAAATAACTTTGACTCTATCGATGATGTATATGCAAAAGCTAAGAGTCTCGGAAAAAATGTTGTTGCATACATGAAAGAAATAAAACCTGGTATTGAGTTAGAACCTTTTGCCAAAAAATCCGGAGTAGCAACTGCTGCTACAATTCTTGCATCTATACTTTCTTGCAATATCGTTACTCCTATTTTGAAAAACAAAATGGCATATAATGCTCTCAAAAAACAAGAAAAATTGATGCCTAAAGAAACTTTCCCTTCAAATACAAAATTGTTTGCAAATCCTCAAGTCTTCCAAAACAGCAAGGTATTTTCAGGGATTATGAAAATTTAATAAATTGCAATATATATAAAATAATTTTATAATGTAAATATAAAACTATTACTAGAGGGAGCGTTTGGTTTGGAAACACGTAGATGGTACGATAAAAATACAAAAACTAATCTTGCGATGAAGCTTATTAAAGATCTTGATGAAAATTCGAGGTTAGCTATATCAAAAGATATTATTAACATTGCAAACTCTATAAAGACAATAAGAAAAGAACAAGAGTCTTTGCCTCTAAGTATAGGTGTGCAACGTGCTTTGGGGCTTTATCAGTCTGAAAATTCTCGCAGGTGGTATGATCAAAATACTGATTTAGGTATGGCTCTTAAAATAGTTTCTACTTTGCCTGATGAAGATTACAAAAATATCATGGAAGGAATTTGTGTTTCCTTAAATTCCTAATTTGCGCTCGTAGCTTAGATGGATAGAGCAAAGATCTCCGAAGTCTTTAGACGTGGGTTCGACTCCCATCGAGCGTATTTTGTCATGATTATAATTTTTTTGCGCAAAAAATATTTTTATGTCTTTTAATTCTAATAATAGTGGAATTTTTGCTTTGAATATTTCAAGAATTAAAAATTTATCTGCATCTGTGATTCATAGAAAAATGACAAAATCAGCGGGTTTGCCTGCAGAAGTTGCTGCCCAAAGAGCTTTTTCAACGAAAGTTCATCAAATATTCTCCAAGGGTTACAATGTATTGTTGAAAGATTTTTCAGGAAAAAATATACCTGCTCGGGTTGTAAAAGATACTTCTTCATCTTGGCACATGGACTGTAACGGCTCTTGTGTTGGTGATATTTGGGTTTCAAGAACATCGGCGCCAATTTCAGGCGATGCTGTAACTGATTCTTACAAGAATAATACAAGCTTATTTGTTAATCATTTAAGCTCTCATAGAATTTATAAAGGAGTGGGTACTGAATTATTAAAAGCTGCAGTTAAAGAAAGCGATAGACTGGGATATAAAGGCAGAGACTATTTAAATGCATCAACTACTAATCCTCAGGCAGGTTCACCTGTTCCTTTTTATTATAAATTTGGATTTAGAAGTGCAAAAAAATGCTACAATGAGATGATTGCAGATTCAATCAAAAATTGCAAAAAGATACCTGAAGAATGTGAGGCAACTACTATGTTTTTACCTGAAGATAGGATTAAAGAAATTCTAGGTGAAAACTTGGCTCGTTGTTTCAAATGGTTTACTAAACATTAAATCTAAAATGCATCAGATCC
>JAQUTS010000102.1 GCA_028694275.1 Candidatus Gastranaerophilales bacterium | reverse complement strand
TTGGAGTCAATTTCTCGAAGAACTCTTTGAATGGCTCTGTTATCAAGCAATACAATATCTTCAAATACAAACATCAATTCGCGAACTTCTTCTGCCAAAGTAGAACTGTGATGCTCCAAAACTTCGATAATTTTCTTTTCTGTGGAACGGTCTGTTCTGTTCAAAATTGTTGCCAAAGCCTCTACGCCGCCTGCTTTTGAGAAATCCTGAGCCACAACTGAGGAGAATTTGCTTTCTACTACTTTTTCTATTTCAGAAATAATTTCAGGATTTGTTGTATCCATCTCTGCTATTTTTAGTGCTACGGCCGCTTGTACATTGAAAGGTAAGTTGTTCAATACTTGCGCTGATTTTTCGGGCTTTAAATATGCCAATACAAGTGCGATAAGCTGCGGGTTTTCGTTTTGGAATGATGTTGCAAGCTGCTCAGGATCCGCCTCGTTAAAGAATTGGAACGGTGTACTGTTCAAAATCGTTACCAATTTATCAAGAATGCTCCCTGCTTTATCAGAGCCGTATGCTTGCTCCAAAAGGGTTTTTGCATATTCCATACCGCCATGGGATAGGTAGCTGCTGGCTTTGAAAATAGAATGAAATTCTTCTAAGATTGCGTCTAGAATTTCGGGTGAAACCTTGTTTACGTTTGCAATCTCGAGAGTTATTTGTTCTACCAAATCATCATCAGGGATGTTTTTTAGAATCTCAGTAGCTGCCTGTGGCCCCAATACGATGAGCAAAGAGGCAACTTTTTGTATATTCGACATTCTAGTGACATCTAGTTCCATTTATTGTTCCTTTAATCTTTAATAAACGTTAAAAGTAATCTTGCAGCTTCTTGAGGGTCTGATAGAATCAAGTCGTTGATTTCGACCTTCATTTTTTCCAGCTGAGGATCAAGCTGAGTCTCGATTTTGCTCATAGTTTCAACATCAAGCAATCCTGCGACTTCATCATCCAAATTGTAGGAGCTGCCGCCTTCGGCGTATTCATAACCTTCAAGAGGACGTTTGGCCAAATTGTTGATTGTTGTGAATGCCAAGATACCAAGTACCAAAATCACGATGAAAGGACCGGCTTTTGCCACAATGAAATTGAGCATATCTTGTTTTTTGGTTTCTTCAAGAATTTGTTTTGTCATCTCTTCGCTTTGGCTTGGGCCTGAGAATTCCATACTTGTGATATTTATTACATCACCGCGTTGAGCTTCTGAGCCGCTTGCACTCATTACAAGGTTTGTCAGCTCTGTTTTTTCTTCGTCAGTCAAAATCTTATTAATGGCGACGGCAATTGTCATTTTTTCAACGGTGCCGGGTGCGTATACTATTTGTTTTACTTCTTTTGATACATTGTATGTATTTGAAGTTTTTGTTTTTGTATAATTCATTTTTTTCTTATCATCTGCAGGAGGTGTCTCAGTTGCGGCTGTGGCAGCTTTGTTGCCTGCATCGTAGATTTCGTTTTCTTGAGAAGTTGCCGATAATGCGCTTGTGTTTTCTCCTGCAGGTGTATAGCTTTCGATGGTTGCTCTTGCTGAGTCGAAGTTCATTTTTGCGCTTACTTGCACTGTTACGTTGTCTTTGCCGACAATTGTTTCGAGTACTTTTGTGATTTTTTCGGCTTTTTCTTTTTCAAAGTTTGTTCTGAAGCTTTCGATATCGGATGAATTTTTTGAAATATCATCTGAAAGACTTTCACCTCTTTGGTCGGTTAAGAATACTTTTTCCGGCTTTAATCTTGGCACAGAGTAAGCTACAAGGTTTTTGATAGCTTTTATTTGTGTTCCTTTAAGCTTGTATCCGGGTTCTAAAATAAGCATGACAGATGCAGATGGTTCTTCATCTTGTTCTGCAAAAACTGATCTTTCAGGTTCTGCAAGTTGAACTCGGGCTTTTCTTACGCCAGAAAGACGTTCTATCGTGCGGGTTATTTCCCCTTGATAGATACGTTGTTTGGTCATTTGGTTATGAAAGTCCGTCGCCCCGAAGTCGGTTTTGTCCAAAAGCTCAAACCCGGGGTTGCTGTCTTGGATGACGTCATTTTCTGCTATGTCTATTCTTAGATCTTCTTTAAGATTTGAAGGTACAAATACTGATCTTTTATCATCACTTAACTTGTAGGCATAGCCCGCTTGTTTGAGGTGTTCTACTACCGCAACGGCATCAGAATCATTGAGGTCACTGTACAAAAGAGCCCAATCAGGTTCAGTTGCTTTGCCTGCAAAATATGAAATTGCGAAAATCGTTAAACCTATAAGAACGATTGCAGTGGCCTTTTGAGATAAGTCCAAACCTCGCCATATCTTTTGCAAATCGTAGAAAAGTAACTTAAAATAGTTATTCAACCTTATGTATCCTCTTTCCCCTGTTCCCTCTTTATACTTTAATTTTATAGGCAATATAAAATTTTTTCAAAGAAGTTAATAAAACTTATTAAACGCTCATCCTGTAAATCTCACTATACGCTTGGATTGCCTTGTTTCTGAGCTGCATCGCCATAGACATACTCAAACTTGCTTTTTGTTGAGAGACCATGACCTGGTGAACATCAATATCGCCGCCCGTTGCGAATGTTTCAAGGGCAACTTCTGCATTTCTTTGAGTTGTGTTTAGGTCTTTGAGGCTGTTACCTAGGGCTGTTTGAAAGTCATTTGCGACCTTGCCCGCACCGTCATTGCCAAGAAGTTTCAGATCACTTTTTAGTTGCGGGTCTTGTTCTATTTTTTCGGGAAGAATCGTTCTTTCAACACCGCCTTGCAGGGTCATTGTGTCGTTGTTTATTTGATTCATTTGGTTTGAAAATACCTGATTGAAATTTCCCATTGCGTTATAAGATATAGGTTGCATTTTTATTCTCCGTTACTAGATTTTTAGTGCTGATCTGATCATAGATTTTGCTGATTCTATTGATGTTACGTTTGATTCATAAGCTCTTGCAGCTGTCATCATATCCATCATTTCTGTTACAGGGTTGATGTTTGGCATTTTGACAAAACCGTTTTCATCCGCATCAGGGTGTCCGGGCTCATATACAAGTTTGTAGGGGTCTTTGCTTTCTGTTATTTGCTCAACATTTACACCGCTTACATTGGCTCCGCCGTTGTATGTTACATCACCGCGAAGAAGCATATTGTCTCCGATGTTTTGTGCTACAGGCCTGTAGCCGCCGGAAGGAAGTGCAGGTTGTTGGCCCAAGGCATTGTCGTAAGCTGTTTGGAATACAACAGTTTTTTTGACGTATGGAACAGGTTGTCCTTGTTCATTACGTGTTGTATTAAGGTTTGCTATGTTACTGGCAACGGTGTCCATTCTGAGTCTTTGGGCATATAAACCTGTTGCGCTTATATCAAATACATTAAAACTCATTTATTATTGAACTCCTTTTATTATTTCACTAAGTCCTGCCATTTTTCTTGATAAAGTTTCTGATAAAACAGTGTACTTTGTTGTGTTTTTGGCAAGTTCTACCATCTCTTTTTCAACGTTTACGTTGTTTCCGTTATCAGAAACAGCGGGCGCATCATCTTCAAGGTGCATTGGTTTAAAGCTTCCGTACGCTTGTTTTGCTTCAAGAGCTTTTGCGGCTGTTGTAGCTGACATTTCTTTGCTTAGCATGACTGTTTGAGGATCTATTGGGGAAAGTTTAGAATTTGCTGATTTGTAAGCTTCATGCTCGTAATCTTTTTCTAAAATTCCGCTGAGTTGGTCTTCAAAACTTACATCTTGTCTTTGATATCCTGCAACATCTGCGTTTGCAATGTTGGCAGAAATTGTACGATGTTTTTGCATTAATCCGTCAAGGGCTAATGATGTTACATCAATGGTTTTGTCATCCATTATTCTCACTTACTTTTTCCTCCGTTGTTTTTCAGGAAGTTTATTTTTTTGGCAAAATCAGGCCGAAGATTGATCCGTTTTTGCCTGTGGCGATGAGTCTTACATCACCTTTTTGAGCTCTTGCTATTTCCCTTGATTCGCAAAGCCCGATGCCGCTTCCTGTTTCTTTGGTTGTGAAGTTTGGATAGAATATTTTTTCTATGTTATGCGAAGCCACGCCACAACCTGTGTCTTTTACCAATATACTGATTTCGTTGTTGTTTTGGATGAAGTATACATCCACCTTATCTCCTTCATTGCTGGCTTCAAGGGCGTTTTTTAGAAGGTTGAAAAGGATTTGAAAAGTCTTTTTTTCATCACACTCACAAAAAATTTCTTCGCTTTGATGAAAAACCACTTCGATGTTTTTTTCAT
Source organism: Candidatus Gastranaerophilales bacterium (assembly GCA_028694275.1). Lineage (GTDB taxonomy): Bacteria > Cyanobacteriota > Vampirovibrionia > Gastranaerophilales > CAJFVJ01 > JAEWLZ01. Next base: position 1,987 of record JAQUTS010000102.1, on the reverse strand, counting down.
CGAATAATGGTTCGATTGTCTCGATAACTCTTTGAGTTAGAGCTGTTATATTTTCATTTTTGATATCCAAAGTGAGTTCTTTTGCAAAATCACGCAGACCGTTTGTGATGTTTTTTAGTACTTCGATTGAGTTAATGATACATCCGATTGAGTTTTTGATTGAGCAAATGGATTCTTCATCAATAGAATCAAGTCTTTTTGAGATGATTTTGGAATGAAGTTCCATCGCGCAAAGCGGATTTCTGATTTCATGAGCTGTGTGGGATGCTTTTTTACGGAAGTCTTTTTCAATAGATATATGGAGCAACTTGTTATCAAGCTGCTCCAGTTTTTCAATGTCAAAGCAGTTTAACAGAGTAGAAATTTCTTGATTTTCTCTTCTATTTGTATCTGCCATTACCACTTTTAGTTTTCTCCCGTATTAATTCCCAACATCACTTACATTATCAAAGCTTTATGCACTTGCTTTGATTTTTCTTCTCTGACCTATTCCGTGGTTGATTGCGTATAGGACAGCTTGTGTTCTGTCGTTTACCTGCAATTTTTGGAATATGTTGTTCACGTGTGTTTTTACTGTGGTTTCAGAGATGAACAATTTGCTTGCTACTCCTTTGTAGGTGATACCTTGAGTCAAAAGTTCCAAAACTTCTTCTTCTCTTTGAGTCAAGTAATCCAACAAGTTTTCTTCTTCGCCGTAGTTTGCTTCTGACTCTTCGAAAGCATTTTTTTGGAAATGTTCAAAGAATTTTGATGCTAATACTGACGGCAAGTAGATTTTTCCGCCGAGGATTTCTTCGATGGCATAGATCAATTGAGAAGATGCCATTGTTTTTAGGATGTAGCCGTTTGCTCCGACTTTCATTGTGCGGAAGATTAAATCCGAATCATCATATCCTGTAAGGGCGATGATTTTTACATCTTTGTTAAATTTTCTGATTTTCTGAATAGCCGTAATACCATCCACATCAGGCATATTGATGTCCATCAATACGAGATTTGGATTGTGTTTTTTGATAAGAGATACAGCTACATCAGAATTTGCAGCTACTCCTACTACGTTGCAAGGGCTTTCGATATTAATAAGTTCTTTAATACCCATTGCGTGTTCGAAATTGTCATCGACAACAACAACTTTTGCCGTGCCCTTGAATTCAACTCTTCTCATTTAGGTCCCCCTCCGATTATTTTTATACTCCCAAGTTATTTATTCGTTTATTCTTTTAGAAATCTTGTTTTCTACACTATGCATATTACCTTCTTATAGAGGAGCCCATCATCCACTAAAAGGTTTAAATTTTAACAACTTTGGGTCTATATGATGATTTACACCACATGGACTATGCCTCGCTAAGAGTCAGATTTTTTGCGTTTGTGCACCTGTCAATATCCCTTGGTGCGTATCATATTTTGGGTGTAATCAAAAAGATTTAGATAGGCAAATACATCATCATTTTGGAGGAATCTTTAATTTTTTTGCCTGCGATATTTTTCATTCTTATGGCGTAGAAAGTTTGAGTAATATACATTTATTTGTTGTAGGTATTAATTATTGGTGCAATTTTACCGTATTTGTTTTATAATAATTCCAACAAAATGCAATTTGAGTAGTTATTAATATAAAGAAAGTGGACAAATGGAAGTAAAAATAGAGAAGTTAGAAAAAAACTTAGTTAAACTGGATATTACAATCGATGCCGAAACTGCTGCAAACGAGTATTCTAAGGCTTGTCGAGTTTTGAGCAATAATGTTTCTATCCCCGGATTCAGAAAAGGAAAGGCTCCTCGTAATATTGTTGAAAAACATGTGGGTGACGCCAGAATTAAGCATGAAGCTTTGAATAGACTTCTCCCTGCTGTTTTCGCCAATGCTATTTCTGAGAATGATCTTGAAATAGCTACAGAACCTTATGTTGAAAGTTTTGATTTTGAAGTCGGCCAAGAAGCCAAAATCGTTGCCAAAATTGAGCTTAAGCCGGAAGTTGTTCTT
>JAQUTS010000003.1 GCA_028694275.1 Candidatus Gastranaerophilales bacterium | reverse complement strand
CATCCAAATCACCCCATTGAGTGTCTTTTCCTGTGATTTCAGGACGAACCCAAATCTCAATATTGTTCGATTCAAGATGTTCGATTATTCGGGGATATTGTTTGTGGATGTTTTTGGTTACGATATCTTTTTCTTGCTTAAGATAAAATCCCGCGTGAAAAACTATACTGTACCCGCCAAAATTGTGCGCAACTTCGGCCGTGTCGATGATGCGTTTGATACTGGCTTCAATTTTTTCGGGCTCATTGGCGTTTAAGTTGATGTAATAAGGGCCATGGGCTGTTAAGACCATACCGTTTGTTTTTAGGGCTTCTTTGATTTCTGTTTGGGTATTTGGGTTCATATTTACCCCGCGGACAAATTCGACTTCAAGGCCGTCAAGATTCATTTTTTGCAAATCAATAAAAGCCTGAGCATAGCTTCTGGGCTGTGTAGAAATCGGGATTCCCGCTGTTGTAAAATTCAATTTGTCCATAGTTCTACTTTAACATATAATTGCAGAAGAAAGTTTAAAAAATCACAATTCTTTTTAAAGAATTGTATTTTTTAACTTTCTGACCCAAGAAGTGTGAGCATAGCTCAAAACTGACTTTTGAGTTATGTGAAACCGGACATTGCTGTATGGTGGTAGTTCGCTAAAATCCAAAAGACAGAAAGGCGCAAAATGAAAAGTGATGAAATAAAACAAGGTTTGCAAAGATCTGCCCACAGGGCTCTTTTGTATGGTACAGGTGTTTCTCAAAACCAAATGGACAAACCGTTCATCGGGATAGCAAGCAGTTTTACCGATCTTGTCCCGGGGCATGTCAATATGCGTGATATTGAGCGTTATATTGAAAAAGGCATTCATACAGGCGGCGGTCAGTCTTTTGTTTTTGGCGTTCCTGCTATTTGTGATGGTATCGCGATGGGACATTCGGGAATGAGTTATTCACTTCCTTCTCGTGAGCTCATTGCAGATTGCGTCGAATCTGTAGCGTCAGCTCATAAACTTGATGGGCTTGTGCTTTTGACCAATTGTGACAAAATCACACCTGGTATGCTCATGGCGGCTGTTCGTCTTGATATTCCTTGTATTGTTGTGACCGTTGGGCCGATGCTTGACGGTAAATGCGAACACAAGACTTTGACTATGGTCAAAGGAACTTTTGAAGCTGTAGGGCAGTTCAAATCAGGTGAGATTGATGCTGAGACTCTTTCTAAGTTTGAAGTAGAAGCATGCCCCGGTGCAGGTGCTTGCCAAGGGCTTTATACGGCCAATACAATGGCTTGTTTGACAGAAGTAATAGGGATGAGTCTGCCTGGTTGTGCGACTTCATCGGCTGTTTCTGCCAAGACAAAGCGTATTGCTTTTGATAGCGGCGTGATTATCAACGAGCTTATTAAAAAACAAATTACCCCATCACAAATCATCACGCGTGAATCTGTTCGTAATGCAATCATCGTTGATTTGGCACTTGGCGGTTCAACTAATTCAATTCTTCACCTTCTTGCAATAGCAAATGAGGCCGGAATTGATGTTACTTTAGAAGATTTTTCCGAGTTGAGCAAAAAAGTTCCTCAACTCATCAAGCTTGATCCATCAGGTGTTTTGACAATGACTGATCTTGATAATGCAGGCGGAATCCCTGCCGCTATCAAGACTCTCAAACCTGCGATTGCCGATTTTACCACAACGACAGGCGTGGCGATGATTTCAAACGAAGAAGTCGCGCAAAGGGCATGGTGTGATAATGCTGTAATCAGGCCTGTGTCTGATCCTATTACTTCAAACCCGGGTTTGGCGGTGCTTTATGGTAATGTGGCTCCTGAGGGGTCTGTTGTCAAAATCTCAGGCGTTGACCCTGAAGCGCATGTTTTTACAGGCAAGGCGAAGGTCTATAACTCAGAAGAATCAGCGATGAACGCCATTATGTCAGATGAAGTTGTCAAAGGCGATGTTGTTGTAATCAGATATGAAGGCCCAAAAGGCGGCCCCGGTATGCGTGAGATGCTCGCACCGACATCAGCCATCGTCGGAAAAGGCCTTGGTAAGTACGTTGCTTTGATTACGGATGGAAGGTTCTCAGGCGGCACACGCGGGCTTTGTATCGGGCATATTACCCCTGAAGCCGCAATAGGCGGTGTTATCGGCTTGATTGAAAATGGTGATGAGATTTTTATCGATATTCCAAACCGCATAATTGATTTGCAAGTGGCGGATGATGTTCTTGCCAAGCGCAAAGAGACATTCAAGCCTATTGAGCCGAAAATAAAAAAAGGTTATCTTGTGAAATACGCCAAGACGGTTAGCTCTGCAAGTCAAGGGGCTATTACAAGATAGATTATTTTCTTTTAATTTCGATTTTATACCCAAGAAAATCTAAAATATCTTGAATCTCGTTAAATCTTAGTGATTGACGTTGAAGTTTGTTGTACAAATTTTGCCGAGAGCCAACGTTGTAGCCCGATGCATTCATTTCTCTTTCCAGTTTGGAGATAGTCAAACCGCTTCTTGTTAGCAAAACTTTTATTTCTTCTGTAATGTTTATTTTAGAGTTCATAATTTTATTTTGGCATGTTTTTTGAACCTTAAGGTGTTTGAAATTTTAAGATAGTATGATACTATTTTAAAGTAGTAAAATTTAAAGATAGGTTAACAAATGCAATCAAAAATTAGTAAAGAAATAAGAACTGAACAATTGGAACAATTACGGCAAGATTTTCTTAGTCTTGTGGATGCGGATAATTTACAGATAGATATTTATACCAAGAAAAATTTGATGAAAGGAATTATAAATAATTTTTTTGATTATTTGAAAGATTTACAAGTGCAAAATTAAAACCAGCGTCATTCTGAACTCGTTTCAGAATCTTGCCAAAAAGAAACAAGAATCGACAAGCGACGAAGAATAATATTCTTTTGTGTATTAGCTGGAATTTTTTTATGCCTTCCAGGCGGGGGAACTTTTTTGGGAAAAATTAGAATGATTAATGTTTTTGGATAGTTCAAAATTTTTAATTTTGTCTTTGACAAGTTCATTTTCTTTCTTTTTGTTCGCAAGCAAAAAGAAAGAAAACGCAACCAAAAGAAAGAAAAACTGCGTTAGATTTTAAACTATGTATGATTGATCACAGGTGAGTTTTGTTTAAGACATAAGAAAAGTAAACCCTTTTAAATAAAAAGGTTCTGCGCCGAATCAAAAATGAAACGGCGCAGCAAAGCTGGATTGCGTCAGTTCAAATCGTATTTAGTCGTTTTACCTACAGGGTTTTTGGCATAAAATCTCATTCTGCAAGAATGTTTAATTTTGCAAATAACTGAATATAAACTGACGTTGTCTAGAAAATTTTCGTCCAAAAGAGAATTGTGTTTGAGCCAGTTTTTGGTCTCGTCATATCCGCAAACTTCTGCAAAAAGCATAAAATCTTGCAGTTTTCCTATTTTATAAAGAGCAAAAAACAACTTGGGGTTGCTTATGTAATAAATTCTGTTCTTATAAAATACAGGCGGAATCAAAAGCCTGTGCTGAAGGCTCAAATTCGATTCTGCTGTTTGATTGTAATTCTCATTCATATTTATATTAAAATACAAATTTATCTAAAAAAATGGATAAATATACGGTTTTATTTGTGTTATTTTTAGATTATTTCCCAAGAAGGCAATATTTACAAGGCTTTTAATAATATTAGTGTTATTTGCTTTGCTTGGACAAATAGAAGAGATTGGTTTTACTTCGAAATTTCTTTGTAATATCATGTTTGAAGAGAAAAGAGGGAAATATGCTGATAGTAATGAACCCAAAAGCGACTGCTCAACAAGTCGATGAAGTGGTTAAATTTATAGAACACAAAGGTTTTCAGACTCACATCTCTCGCGGTGATGTCCATACCGTGATTGGTGCTGTGGGTGATAAAACAATTGATATGCGTGATGTTGAGATTATGGACGGTGTTGATAATATTATCAAAATTTCGACCAGCTATAAGCTTGCAAGCAGAACTTTTAAGCCTGATGATACTGTAGTTGATGTCAAAGGGGTCAAGTTTGGCGGCGGATATTGCGGTATGATTGCAGGTCCTTGCACGATTGAATCTTATGAGCAAATGGATGAAACAGCAAAAGTTTTGGCTCAAACAGGTGTAAGAGTGCTTCGTGGTGGGGCTTTTAAACCAAGAACATCTCCGTATAGTTTTCAGGGGCTTGGTGAAGAAGGGCTTAAGATTATCCGTGAAGTTGCTGATAAATACAACATGGTTGTTGCATCAGAAGTTATGGAAATTTCACAAATTGATCTTTTTGTAAAATATGCGGATATTTTGCAAGTCGGGGCTCGTAATATGCAAAATTTCAATCTTTTGCGCGAACTTAGTTATGTGAAAAAACCTATAATCTTAAAAAGAGGGCTTTCTTCAACTATAGATGAGTGGCTTATGTCAGCAGAGTATTTGCTTTCTGACGGTAATGGCGATGTGATTCTTTGTGAGAGAGGAATCAGAACTTTTGAGCGTGCAACACGTAATACGCTTGATATTTCGGCGATACCTGTTGTTCAAAAACTCTCTCATTTGCCGATAATCGTTGATCCAAGTCATGGAACAGGGCTTCGTGATAAGGTTTTGCCTATGTCAAGAGCGGCAGCGGCAGCGGGGGCTGATGGTATAATGGTGGAAGTTCATCATTCGCCCAGCAATGCTTTGTGCGATGGGCCGCAGTCTTTGTATCCTCAGGATTATGACAAGTTATTTAATGATATAAAAGTTATGCTTCCTCTTGTCGGTAAGCAAATTAACTAAAAAGGAAAAAACATGTTTGAAAATATTTATTCAAAAATAGTCGAGAAAAAACTCGTAGGTGTTGTCAGAGAATCTGATTACCAAAGAGCTTTGGACATTGCCAACGCTTTTATAGAGGGCGGTATTGAGGTTATTGAAGTCACTTTAGAAAATCAAAATTCTTTGATGGTAATCGAGGAGCTTTCTAAAAAAGCCGATATTTTGGTAGGTGCCGGATCGATTATTACCACAAGCCAAGCAGAGAGTGCAATGTTGGCGGGGGCAAAGTATCTTACATCACCTGTTTTGGAAATGAATCTTGTGAGATTGTCCAAAAGCTATAAAGTGCCTGTAATAACATCAGCTTCTACCACCAATGAAGCTTATCAGGCTTGGAGTTCGGGCGTAAAGGTTATCAAACTTTTCCCTGCAAGTGATATGGGCGGAGCGGATTATGTGCGTGATGTACTGAAAGCTATGCCGTTTTTGCAGCTTATACCGACTAGTGGTGTCAGTCCTGATGATTTCAAGGATTATCTTGAAGCAGGAGCTGTGGCTGTTGGAATCGGAAGAATTTTCTATAAAGATTTGACTTATGATAAGATTGTCTCAAAGGTAAGACGTGCAAAAGAAAGCCTGAATAATTGACCGTTTTGGGGTTTTGTGATAGTGTAGGTTGGATATTATGGTAAGGTTTCTATGATAGAAAATTTGGACTTAATATGTATAGGCGAAGGCCTGATAGAGCTCTCAAGCGATGAGAGTTTGTCCTATGCCAATCAGCTTAAAAAGTTTTATGGCGGCGATACAATCTGTACGGCTGTTGCAGCTGCTCGTTTGGGTTCTAAAGTAGGTTTTGTATCAAGGGTCGGTACGGATTTTTTCAAGGATTTTTTGATTGAATCCTGGCAGATGGAAGACATCGACACCAGTCAAATCAAGCTTGTAGAGGGTTTTAATGCTTTGTATTTTATTACAAGGCCTTCTAATAAAGCCAAAGAATTTGCGTATTATCGCAGAAAAAGTGCGGCGACTAATCTTTCGATAGATGACATTTCACCTTCTTATATTGAAAAGGCTTCGATAGTTTATTCAACAGGGATTACTCAATCTTTGTCCATTTCTTCTGCAGAAGCTGTTAAGAAGGCTTTTCAGATTGCAAGAGAGAAGTGCATAAAAGTAGCTTATGATCCCAATTACAGCCCGCTATTGCAGGATGTTTCAGAGGCAAAAGAATCTTTTGAGGATGTTATTGATTATGTTGATATTATGTTTTTGAATGCGAAACATGATGCGCTTGAGCTTTTTGATTTGGATTCGCCTGAGAAGATTATAAAATATCTCAACGACAGAGGTGTCAGCATGGTGGTAGTAAAACAAGGAGCAGAGGGTTATACTGTTGGGTATAATGGTGAAATTGCACATATTGAGGCAATTACTGAAAATCTTGTTGATTCTACCAATTCAGGAGATGCTTTCAATGGGGCGTTTTTGCATGGTATTTCATCAGGTTTGACTCCTTTTGAATCTTGCCGATTGGCCTCTTTGGTGGTTAAGTATCAGGTTCAAGGAATTGGTGCCATCAATTCTATGCCTCATAAAGAAGATGTTTACGCAGAATTTAAAAACTTTGGAAACTAATGAAAAAAGCAGTTATTTCAGGATATTACGGATTTGAAAATTTCGGTGATGAGATAAGTCTACAAGTCATCGTCAATGCGCTGAAAGAAAGCGGTGTTAACATCACTGTTTTGTCATCAAATCCTGAATTGACATCATCAGAAAACGGTGTGAGTTCTTTTTATACGTTCAGTATTTTTGATATTATTAAACAGATTTTTGTCTCTGATGTTTTGATATCAGGCGGCGGAAGCCTTTTGCAGGACAAAACATCAGCGAAGAGTTTTATTTATTACATTTTTGTTATTTTTGTCGCCAAAGTTTTGGGCAAAAAAGTTGTCATTTTTTCACAAGGTCTCACTCCTATGCGTTATCGTCTTTTGGAGAGGGTTTTGGCTTTTGTTCTTCAAAATGCCGATTATGTTTCATTAAGGGATTTAGAGAGTCAAGAATATGCTCAAAAACTCGGCATAAATGCCAAAACATACTCAGATTGTGTTTGGGCTCTTGATAAAATAAATATAATCAAAAGAGACAAACTTGTTGTGCAACTAAGAGAATGGGACAAGCTGACAGATGAAAAACTTGAAATCTTGGCTTCTGTTGTGGCGAATAAGTATAGGAACATCCCGATAGAAATTTTGTCTTTGCATGATGAAAAAGATTTTTTGGTTTGTTCAAAATTTCATGACCTTATCAAAACAAAAGTGATGAAAGTGGATTTGATATACGGGCTTTCTCCAAGAGAAATAATAGAAACAATAGCTTCTGCAAGATGTTTGATTGCTATGAGATATCATGCATGTTTGGTGGGTATTAAGCAACATTTGCATATTTTGGCTTTGAGTTATGATCAAAAAGTGACAAATTTGTCCAAAAAATTCAATTTGCCATATCTTTATGTGGATGAAACAATAGATTTGTTTGAGATGGAGCTCAAAAAAAACATAGAAAAATTTGAAGATTTTAGCCCCGAAATTGATACAACGAGGGCAGAAGAACAATTGGCCAAAAGAAGTCTCGATAATTTGGTGCGCAAAATAAATAATATGGAAGTTACGGAATAGTTGTGGATAATAAAATCAAAAAAATCCTTGGATGCAAAGTTGATCTAAAAAGCTTTGATGAAGCTTTTTCCGCCTTTGAAAAATTTGTGCAGGATGATTGTTCACACCAGATTATTACAATTAACCCTGAGATGATAACAGCGGCTCAAAATGATGAAGAATTTATGACTATAATCAATGAGTCAGATATGAATATCCCTGATGGAATTGGAGTTACACTTGCTTTGAGAATCCTTGGAGTGTCACAAGAGCGTGTTCCCGGAATTGATTTTTCGGCCAAGGTGCTTGAATATTGTGCCAAAAACGGCTTTGGCGTTGCACTTATCGGAGCCAAGTTCGAGGTCATTGAAAAAGCGTGCGAAAATCTGAAAGCAAAATATGAAGGACTCAATATTGTTTTTTGTCATGACGGATATTTTGAAAATGAGGATGAAATTTTGTCCGAATTGCAAAAAACAAACCCAAAAGTGCTGCTTTTGGGGGTAGGATCACCAAGGCAGGAGAAAATAATTTACAAATACAAAAAAATCTTGAATCGTACTATAATGATAGGTGTCGGCGGAAGCTTCGATGTATTTTCGGGGATAGTAAAAAGAGCTCCCGTTGTGTTCCAAAAATTAGGCTTAGAGTGGTTTTACAGGTTGGCTATGCAGCCTGAAAGATTTAGCCGAGTATTCCCTGCATTGCCATTATTTCTTGTTAGGGTTATCTTAAATAAAAGAAAAGAGAGTTAGCGAAAAATGCAAAAACTAGACAAAAACGAAGTCAAGGAACTCAAAAATCTTTCCTGCCGAGTTCGTCAACAGGTTGTCCAAATGATTGCAAATGCAAAAAGCGGACACCCGGGCGGAAGTCTTTCTGCGGCAGATATTTTGGTGGTTCTTTATAAAAAAATTCTAAAAACCTGCCCTTCTTGGGAAAAAGACCCTTCTTTTTCTGATAGAGACAGGTTTGTTTTATCAAAAGGTCATGCATCAGCTGCTTTGTACGCTGTTTTGGCTGATTGCGGATATTTTGACGAATCAGAGCTTATGACTTTTCGCAAACTCCATTCTCGTCTTCAAGGACACCCGAGCAACAGGCTTTTACCAGGTGTTGAAGTTTCAACAGGTTCTTTAGGACAGGGGCTTTCTATGGCGAATGGTATGGCTCTTGGGTTGAAGCTTGATAAAAAACCAGCAAGAGTTTACGCGCTTTTAGGTGATGGCGAAATGCAAGAAGGACAAATTTGGGAAGCTCTTATGAGTGCCGCTCATCGTAAGCTTGATAATTTGACAATCATAGTTGATCGTAATCGTCTTCAAATTGACGGAGATACAGATGAGGTCAAAAGCCTTGGCAGTCTTCGTAAAAAGCTCTCAGCTTTTGATTTGAATGTACTTGAAATTGACGGGCATAACATAGAGCAGATTTATGAAGCTTTGCAAAAATCCAAAACTCTCTCTGATGAAAATCACAAACCGACAGCAATCATCGCCAATACCGTAAAAGGACGCGGAGTTTGGTTTATGGAAAATTCGGCCTGCTGGCATGGTGTGGCACCAAATTCGGATGAATGTGAAAAAGCCTTAGAAGAACTAAGGAGTAAAGAAGTATGCTAAGTAAAACAAAAGAAGTAAAATCCACCCGCGCGGCTTTTGGCGAAGCTTTAGTCGAGCTTGGAGCCCAAAACCCTAATATAGTAGCACTTGATGCTGATTTGTCTTGTTCTACGCAGACAAAAATGTTTGGAGATAAATATCCTGACAGATTTTTTAATATGGGAATATCCGAGCAAGATATGATGGGTACAGCAGTCGGTCTTGCAACTTGCGGTAAAATTCCTTTTGTCGCAACATTTGCTATGTTTGCCTCAGGCAGAGCTTGGGATCAGGTTCGTAACGGAATTTGTTATCCTCGATTCAATGTCAAAATCATAGCAACACACGGTGGAATCACAGTAGGTGAGGATGGTGCATCGCATCAGGCTTTAGAAGATGTTTCTATTATGCGCTCAATCCCCAATATGGTGGTGCTATCACCCGCTGATGCCACAGAAACAAAAGCAGCCGTGAAATGGGCCGCAGAATATCAAGGACCTGTTTACATCCGTATAACAAGGACTTCGATGGAGACAATTTTTGATGAACAGAGTTATGTTTTTGATACAAAAGCAAAAATCATCAAAGAAGGCAAAGATGTCACTTTAATAAGCACAGGAGAGACACTCATAGAAGCCTATAATGCTGCCGGTATTCTGTCCGAACAAGGAATTGATGCGGAAGTTATTTCTGTACCTGTGATAAAGCCGCTTGATTGTGATACAATTATTAGTAGTGCAAAGAAAACAAACAAAGTTGTGACTTTGGAAAACCATTCAATCATAGGTGGGCTTGGAAGTGCAGTTTGTGAGTGTTTATCAGAGAACTACCCTGTTAAAATCAAACGTCTTGGGACGAATGATGTATTCGGTCAAAGTGGACATTATAAAGAATTAATGGCAGAATATGAATTAACAGCACAAAAAGTAGCTCCGAAAATAGCTGAGTTTTTGAAAAAGTAAAGATTATGATTAACTTACGTGGTGTAAATAAAAAATATAGAAATACTTACGCTTTGAAAAATGTCAATTTGGACATTCAAAAGGGTGAGTTCGTCTTTTTGGTAGGATCATCAGGCGCCGGCAAGTCGACTTTGATGAAGCTTCTTTATCGTGAAGAGCTTCCTACATCAGGAAACGTTTATGTTTCAGGTGTTGATGTGTCTAAGCTTCCCGATAACAAAGTCCCATACTTAAGACGCAATATGGGGATTATTTTTCAGGATTACAAACTCCTTGAGAAACAAACCATATATGATAATGTTGCATTTGTTATCAGGGCTCTCGGGGTTAGTTCAAGAGAGGTTGATAACCGTGTAAAAAGTGCGCTTAAGATAGTTAACCTTGCACACAAGATGAAATCAAAGCCAAACGAACTCTCAGGCGGTGAACAGCAAAGAGTCGGTATTGCAAGAGCTATCGTAAACGGTCCGTCTCTTTTGATAGCGGATGAGCCGACAGGAAACCTTGATCCTCAGACATCTTTGGAGATTATGGAAATCTTGGACAAGATCAATTCTCGCGGAATTACAGTTTTGATTTCAACACATGATCACGCGATGGTTAATCACTTTAGAAAAAGAGTTATCACCCTTGAAGCAGGGCAGGTAATAAAAGACGTTCAGGCGGGTACTTATGGCTAATTATTTAGAAAATATCAGACCAAAAATCTCTATAACTCAATACAGAATCGCGCTTAGGGTTTTGATTGAAACTTTTAAGGGTATCAAGCAAGCCGGTATTGTTAATATTTTTATTATCGGTACTATGGCTGCTATTTTGATGATTTTTGGGGCTATTTTCAGAACAAGCATGAGTCTTTCATCCCTTGTTAACGAGCTTGGAAATGTTCTTGAGGTATCGGTTTATCTCAAATCCAGTGCCGACCCTAATCAGGCTGCAGAGCAGGCAAGACAGCTTTCACATGTAAAAAGAGTCAAAATAATTGCCAAGGAAAATTCTTGGGAAAATATGAGAAAAGACATGCAGCTTCCAAATATAAAAAATCCGCTGCCTGATACTTTGCATGTCAGGGTGGACAGCCAAAAAAATATAAAATCCGTTGCCGATAATCTCTCAAAGCAAAGCTATGTCGAAGATATAAGGTATGCGAAAGATATTTCTGAAAAAATCCGCGTCATCAGTGACATAAGTCACACTGCCACAGTGATAGTGCTTGGTATCGTGGGATTTTTGACAATGTTTATAATAAATAATACAATACAGCTAGTTATACAATCTCGTAAAAAAGAGATCGAAATAATGCGCCTTATGGGCGTGAGCAACTGGTTCATCAGGCTCCCTTATATTCTTCAAGGGTCTTTGTACGGTATGATGGCAACGATTATAGCAATCATTCCTTTATCATTTTTACAAGGCTACATAATGCAAGTACACAGATTCTTGGGTATACCAAACAGCGAAAACTCTTACTGGGCGATGATATTTTTATTATTTGTGTTGAGTATGATTTTCGGAGCACTTGGAAGTCTTTTGTCCATCAAAAACAAATTGAAAACGTAAGTAGTCAAGAAAAGAAGTAACTAGTGGACAAAATTGAAGAGATTCTATCTAATGTATTAGAATTACAATCTATGCCGATAGTATTTTTTGAGGCATTAGACAATATTCAAGACCCTCGCGTGAACGCAATGCGTCTATCTGACATCATATCTAAGGATATGGCTTTGACGGCCAAAATTTTGCGCTTGGTGAATTCTGCGTATTATGGATTTTCCAAAGAAATTACCCAGGTTAATAACGCTATCGCTCTGCTTGGTTTTCGTGTTGTAAGAAATATGATTATGATGATGGCACTCAAGCCAATGATGGTGTCACTCAATGGCAGAGCTCTTTGGGAGCATTCTGTCAGATGTGCTTATGCGGCGCAGTTTATTGCTGAAAAAACCCTTGATACGCCTGTTGAAGAAGTTTTTACCATTGGTGTTTTACATGATATCGGCAGAAGTTTATTCCAAATATATGATCCTAAAGGAGCGGAAGAAATTGATCGTCTCTCGCATATGGGAGTTGATAAAATGCTCGTAGAAGAAGATGTTTTTGGGATTGACCATACTATTGTTGGTGAGGCTTTTGCCATAAAAGAAAAACTTCCTTATATTATATCTCACGCAATCAGATATCATCATGATCCGCTTAATCCCAAAGCACCTGAGATTGCAAAAGTGATTTATCTGGCAGAGATGATAACACAGCCATTTCCAAAGGATCTTAATGCGCTTATTGACCCTGAAATGCTTAAAAAAATAGGGCTTGATATTGGTGACCCTTTGGCAATTCGTGAAGATATTTTCGAAAAAACTGATCGACTTATACAAGCTCTTGCATAGTTTATTTGAATAATATTAAAGATTAGTTTTAACCCAACTTTGTGCTGTTTTATCATATATTTTTATTGGTTTTGCAGGAATCCCTGCAACAACAGTATAATCAGGAACATTTTTTGTTACCACGGTACCCGCGGCCAGTACGCAATTTTTTCCGATTGTTACCCCATCCAAAATGGTGACCCCCATTCCAATCCAGGAGTTGTTTTTTATTACAATTCCTTTTGCTTTGCACGTTTGATCTGATATCGGCATAGAGATATCATCAAAGCTATGCTGGTTTGGAATAATTTTTACATAAGAAGCAAATAATACATTATCACCTATTTTCAAGCCTCCTTGGCCACTTAGCCAACAAAAGTCACCTATATTTGTGTTTTTACCTATATGAATAAAACCTCCGGCGCTTTGCAATATAGAATATCGGTGGATTTTGGAATTTTTTCCGATAATAATAGAATTTTTATTTCTTGAAGCGTTTACTACAGAACCTGAGCCAATATGATTATTACCTTCCAATTTGCAAGAAGACTTATGCATAAATTGGCAATTTCTTTCTAAGGATAAATTGCTGACTTGAGGAAAATTTAAAAATCCTCTAAACTTATTTTGAATTTTGATTATTTCTTGCATATTTTCATTTACTAATAATTTTTAAAAAGCGATTATATCTATTGTAAGGCTTAATCGGAAAATGAATAGACTTTGTAACAGTATGTGAAAAAACATTCACTTAAGTGGAAAGTTTTTTTCTTGCAGGGTCTTATATATCGTGTAATTAAAATTATTTTCAGACGATAAAGAGATATTTAGAGACAAAAAAAGACAAGGAATAAACCTTGTCTCTTTTTTTATAATTTTATCTTATTAAGAACGTCTTTTTCTTGCCGCTTCAGATTTGCGTTTTCTTTTAACGCTAGGCTTTTCGTAACGTTCGCGGCGTTTGATTTCAGATAAAATGCCTGCTTTTTGAATTTTTTTCTTAAAGCGTTTTAATGCATTTTCGATATTTTCGCCTTCATTTACACGAACTTCTGACAATGTGCTGACCCCCCTTCGAGGTTAATTGTACTACTGCTAGGACATCGTAACACAAGCATATTTCTTATGCAATGAGAGTATTTGTGTAGTACGGAATTTGTTGAGTGGAAAAGACGAGTTCGCTTTGCTCACTCTTGTCAGATTTCGCTTCTTGAAATACTGACAGCTCAAAGTTTTTCACTTCGTATCACTTTGCTTCGCAAAGTTGCACTCCGTCAAACTTTTCGCGTGGACGAGTTCGCTTTGCTCACTCTTGTCAGATTTCGCAAAATTTGCAAAAAGAAATGCGACAGTGAACACGGTCGCATCAGTCAAGAAAGGAATGGTTAGACTATTAACACTTCAATTATTACACAAACAGATTAGTATGGCAAAAATTTAGTATATTTTTACATTACTTAACAAGGTCATGAATAGGGATTGTTAATAGTCTGTAAGCAGGCTATATGCTTATTCTTAAGGCTGTTGTGGCTGCTGAGGTTTTGGGTCCAAATAGTTCTTTAATTTGTCTTTACTAAAGAATAATGAGTCTCCTTTTTTCTCAGAAATAGCACTTATTCCGTTGGCAAGTTCTTCTTCTGTAAGCCTTCCGTCTTTGTTAGTGTCAGCTTTTTTCATAAAATTCATATAATCGGCATCGCCCTTAGGGTCAAAGTCCACTGTCCCTGCGGCTGTTCGTTCACTTTTTTGTCCATTTTGTGCTGCTTTTGCGGTATTTGTTCTGGCTTCATTTACATAGGCGACTGCAGCCAGTTTTGTTTCTGTCTCGCTCAAAAATCCGTCACCTTTTTTTATTTGGCTTGATGTGCCGGCTGTCATTGTGTCTTTAATTACTTGTTTTTTGCCTGTATTTTGGCCTTTGTCATCTACAACTTCTGCGATTATGTCAGAGCCTTGAGCGGGTGATGTTCTTTGAACGTTTTCTGTATCAACAAACGTTATATTATCTGCGCTTTGAAAGAAATTATTTGCTAAGCTCTTAGCATCTCCTTTTATTGTTGCAGTTGTTTGCTCATTGTTATTTGTCATATATGCGATGAAAGTATTTCCTGTCGGAACATTATTTCCTTCTGTATTTTTTTGTCCGTAGAATCTGCCTATGACGTTTTCTTGTCTGTTTTTCCCGGGGTGATGTGTGGCCTCATAAGTCATTGCGTAGATATCTGCCGGCTTGGAAGCTTTTCCGCTGTTTGCATAGTTGTATGGTACATCGCCTTCGCCATCGCCGCTGCGATAATTTGTCCAAGAGTCCCATAGGTCTCTTTTTTCTTGAAAATCGGCTCTGTATCCGTTTATTTCTCCCGATGAGAGCATACCCGGGAGAGCCTGAGTTTCTTTGGGCACTATAGGTGTTTGCGTTGTTTGAGTTGAACCTGTTGTGCCTGTTTTTTTTATCTCTTGTGGTTTAATATTGCCATTAATTCCTGGGGTCATAACTCTCTCCTGTATATACGTTATATATACTTAAAAACATATTGTTAAAAATTCATGACCTGAATTCTTGATATTCATAACCGGATTTTACATTTTGTTACATATGTACTTTGGGGGCAATCGGGTTATAATTAGTAAGCAGGTAAAGGAGAGTTGCGTGGGAACTAAATGGATTTATACATCGTGTGAGAAAATTCCTGAGGAGATTTCTGCCTATTGCAAAGACGATCTTTTTGCAAAATTACTGGTAAATCGCGGAATAAAAACAACTCAGCAGGCCAAAGAATTTTTGGAACCTGAAGTTCATTATAAAGAAATATCTCCTTATGCTTTTTCTGATATGACGCGCGTTGTAGAGCGGATTTCAAAGGCTATTGCAATAGAAGAAAAAATTATTGTTTACGGTGATTTTGATGCAGACGGGGTGACTTCGACTTCTTTATTGCACAAGACATTGTCTTATCTTGGTGCGAATGTTGATTTTTATGTGCCTGATCGTGTAAAAGAAGGCCATGGCCTTAATTCAAAGGCATTGATTAATCTTAAGACAAAACAAAAAGCCAAACTTATAATCACAGTCGATAATGGTGTAAGTAATTTGGCTGAAATTAAACTTATGAAAGGCTTTGGCGTTGATGTGATAGTGACCGATCACCACGAGGCCGCAGAAGAACTTCCTGAGGCTTTTGCAATTATTAACCCAAAAGCTCAAAACTCTCTCAAGGAAACGCTTTCATCAAAAGAGATAGAGTCTCTTAATTATCTTGCCGGGGTAGGTGTGGCATATAAGGTTGCTTGTGCTTTGCTTGAAAAATACGGCAAGCTTGAATTTGTATCCGAAATTTTGCCACTTGTGGCCATCGGAACGATTGCGGATGTTGTTCCTCTTTTGGAAGAAAATCGTCTTTTGGTCAGAAAAGGTGTTGAATGTATCAAAAACAATTGCCCTCTTGGAATTAAGGCCCTGATTGATGATGCAGGATACGGTCTTGATACTTTTGATGCACAATCAATTGCTTTTGGAATTGCGCCAAGAGTCAATGCGATTGGCCGATTGGAGCATGCAAAAAAGGTTGTCGAACTTTTTACTTCTGACAATCAAGGTATAATTGAGCTCAATGCCAAGTATATGGATGATTGCAACAAAATCCGCCAGTCTTTGTGTGAAAATATCTTCGAAGAGGCTCTTTCTCAGATTACAAAAACTTCTTTGAAAGACAATAAGGCGATTATTCTTACGGATAATTCTTGGAATATCGGCATTATCGGCATCGTTGCATCAAAGTTGTGCGAGAGATTTTATCGGCCTGTTTTTATCTTGCGTCTTGATGAAGAAAATGCCAAAATCCGCTGTTCTTCTCGAAGTATAGAGGGGTTGAACCTTTATGAAACCCTATCAGAAGTCGGCGATTTGTTCGATGTTTTTGGCGGGCACTCAATGGCTGCAGGGTTTTCTGCTGATATTAATAATCTTGGCAAGATAATTGAATCACTGAACAAAATCGTAAATGAAAATCTCGATGATGAGTTTTTGACGCCAAGACTCAACGTGGAAGAGGATTTGAAACAGTCAGAACTTACTTTTGATTTTGTTAAAAAAATCCAACTTATAGAACCATGCGGGGCAAAAAACCCTTCGCCTGTTTTCAGTATGAAAAGCCTTGTTGTTAAAGAATTGAAACTTATGGGGTCAAATTCCAATCATCTTAAGGTGTTTTTTGAGGGAGAAGCAGGTGTTTCAGAAGGGGTTTTTTGGGGGAAATCAGAAATAAATGCAAAAATTGCCGATAAAATTGATATAGTTTTTACACCAAGGCTTAACACATTTATGGATAAAACAACTGTCCAAATGGAGCTTTGCGATTACAAATCAGAAGGTGCCAAAATCAGTTGCCCAAAGATTATTGATCACAGAAGAAAACAAAATGCCCTACATATGTTTTTGGAGTATTTAAAAACAACAAAAACAACAATTGCAATTTTTGCCGAAAATCAAAAAACACTTGAGTTTTTGGGGCAAAAAACCCTTACAAACGCATTTGTTATTAATCGTTTGAATCCTCAAAACGCTGATCAACTGGTGTTTTTGGATTTGCCTCCAAGTCGGGAAGTTTTCTTTGATATTATGCAAAAAACCTCAGCAAAAGCTGTACACATCATTGGTTCGTCTTTTCAAAAGGCGGATACATCACAAATTCTCAAAAATTGTTCAGGTATGCTAAAATACGCTGATAGCAAGCTTGGAGGGGTTGTTGATATTGAAAAATTTTCATCAAAATTAAATCTTTCATCAAAAGCAACGCAAATATGTATTGATTTGCTTGCTAAGTCTGATGTGATTGAGATTATTGAAAGTGCCGAGACTGAATATACAATCAAATTTGTTCAGAGCAAGGATTTGACCAAAATAAAGTCATTGCCTGAGTTTTCAGCTTTTGAGCAGGAAGTCGATTTTTGTGAAAATTTCGATCTCAGTAATAATCAAATCTGATAAAAAGACCCTGCCTGAGCGCATGTAAGCACCGTTATATCATAGACGCCGTGTCTTTTGAGTTCGTTTATGAGTTCTTTGGCGGAGGTGGCCGATGTACAGATGTCATCAATTATCAAAACAGGCCTGCCTGAGTAGTTTTCGCCTATATATTCAAAGGCTCCCGATAAGACATTTTCTCTTTCTTGTTTGGAAAGTTTGTATAAAGGGGGCGTGTTTTTGATGCGGCGGACCAGTTTGGTGTTGATTTCATAGCCAAAATATTGTGCAAATTCTATCGCGATTAGTTCTGATTGGTTGTAGCTTCTTTGTCTTTGGCGAGATTTGTATATTGGCATTGGGATTATTTCGTAGTTGTATTCTTTGTTTTCGATTTTTTTCCAAAAATCCCTCAAAATCATTGCCGCTTGTTTTGAAAGGTCTTTTTTGTTGTGGTATTTTATGGCACGGATTAGTTTTTGCATTTCGTTTTGATACATTGTTGCGCAATAGATTTTATGCACACCTATTGTTTTGCTTTCAATTGGCGGATTGAGTCTTATATTGGCATAACAATCAGCGCACATCAATTCTTCTTGGTCGGGTTTTCTGCAAAAATAACACCGCCTTTTGTATATCCACTCTAGCAATTGTTTAAAGTAACTAAACATAGTACAACCAAAATACCATGGTTGAAATGCAAAATCTAACTTCTATAAAAACCGTTTCTGAGGAAATTTATTCTGTTTCTCAGTATCTTGATGTTGCCAAGCTGTCTGATATTTTTAAGTTTACAAATACGGATACGCTTCCTGTGATTGATAGAGACGGCAAAATCGTCGGGATAGTTTCAGAGTTTGATTTGGGAAAAGTTGCCAAGCATTTGAGCCTTCATAAAGAAAGTTATCGTTCGCATCTTGTGGTCGAAAACATCATGACGCGAGATGTGTGGGTGGAAAAAGAGGGGACGGATGTTCTTGCTCTTTTGGACAAACTTGATCAGATGCATATTAGATATGTGCCGATAGTCAATCATGAAGGGATTTATACAGGGCGTTGCATTACACGCGGCAAGCTTATAGGGTATTTGACACGAAAGCTAAAGCCAAGGACAGTGGCGGGGGTTTCTACGCCTTTGGGAATTTATTTGACAGATGGAGTTCATCAAGTCGGGGCGAAGAGCTTGGGGCTTGTTTTGAATGGGGTTATTTTTGCACTTTTTATTTTTTCTGCACATTTGATTACTGCGAAGGTGCATAATATATTTTTTGCTTCGGTTTTGGATTTGTTGATTTTTCTTACTCTTTTTAAGATTTCGCCACTTTCTCAAATACACGCATCTGAGCATAAAGTCATAAATGCAATAGAAAAAGGGCTGCCTCTTGATACTCAGTCGGTACAAATGCAGTCTCGAATCCACACTCGATGTGGCACAAACCTCCTTGTTCTTTTTTTGGGGATTGTTTTTATTTTTTATATTACTAATATTTTTATTCCAAAAATTTGGTTTTTGCGTTTTTTGACTTCTTTCGGGCTTCTTTTGGGGTTGTTTAGTTATTGGAAGCAAATGGGATACAAAATACAAGAATTTTTTACAACCAAAGAGCCGACAGATGACCAAATAAATGACGCAATCAAAGTCGGGGAAGAGCTTTTGGCATCATACAAAACAGAATCAGAAGATAAGGATATAAGCTTTTTATCTTTGCTTTATACATCAGGTGCTATTCAAATTATTGTGAGTTTTTTGGTGTTTTTTAACATTCTGAACCTGTATCTTTATAATATGGTAAAATAGAAGAGGATTTTTAAGAGGATTTAGAAAATGTCTATTTTAATAATGATTTTGCTTATCAGTGTGCTTATTATAATTCATGAACTCGGGCACTTTTTGGCGGCGAAATCAATAGGCATAAACCCCGAAAGATTCGGTATAGGTTTGCCTCTTGGGCCTACTTTGTTTGAGAGAAAATTCGGCGATACAACTTTTTGTGTTCATGCATTTTTGCTTGGCGGGTATGTTTCTTTTCATGAGGACAATCCTGATAATAATGTTCCAAAAGATGACCCTAACAGGCTTGATAATAAAAGTCTTTGGCAAAGAGCCTGGGTAATATCCGCCGGAGTTTTATCAAATGCTGTTTTTGCTTTGATTTTGGTTATTTTTGTCGCTTTTGCTTCAGGCGGGCTTCCTGCCGGCAAATATAATATTTCTGTTGAAAGCCTCTATACAGCGTCTTCTGTTGCGGCAAAACAAGCCGGAGTATTGCCCGGGGACAGGATAATCAAAATTGAAACAATCGAAATCTCAAATCCTGAGGTTTTTATGTCACTTTTGCAAGAAAACAAAGAAGCTAATTCTATGATTAAGACTTCTGCAATTGAAAAGAATCTGCTTGCATTGCAAAAGAAAAATCCCAAATTGGCCAAATTTTCACATAAACAAATAATTCCTAAAGGAATGAAAATACTTTTGCCTGAGCAAATTGAAGAACCTTCAGCAAAATCACAAACTTTGGCAAAGATGAATAAAGGCAAATATAATCCTAAAATTAATTATTTATCAAATGAAGAACGTGATTTGCGAGATGATCTTTACAACAAGCAAGTATACACAGCGGACGGTAAAACATCTTTAATAGAATTAACAAGAGCAATTTCTGATTATAAACAGCCTGTTTCAATTGTTGTTTTGCGCAATGGAAAAGAAGTTATCCTTGATAAAATTGCACCCAATCGTATGGGGGTTATCGGCATCAAATTGTATATAGAAGAGGTGGCAGAACCTACGACTTCTATAAAAGGCGGCCTTGTGAATTCTTGGAATTATCTTGCTTCTAACACAATTATGATGATTAAGGGACTGCAGAGCATTTTTGTCGGCAAAGTTCCTATAGGAGAGCTCCATGGTATCATTGCGATTGCCAAAGTCGGTGGGGATATTATTCAATATCAAGGACTTTGGAAAGGCGTTTTGCTTACTGCCATTATCAGCATGAACCTTGCTATTATTAACTTTTTACCTATACCTGCACTTGATGGGGGGTATATTTTCTTTCTTTTGATAGAAGCAATCACAGGCAAAAAAGTGGATCAGGATGCGCAAGAAAAAATCATGAAATACGGATTTCTGTTCCTTATTATTTTGATGTTTTTTGTTATTTTCAATGATATATTTGCCCTTGTGACAAATAAGTTTTAATTTTGTAATTGTCAAAGTCGCTTCATCAAGAACTTCACAGGGACGAGTTTCTCTTTACTCACTCTTGCCAAATTCCGCTAGTACATTTTTACAATTTTTCTGACCTCATCAAGAGTTACTTGAGCTTGTGCTGCTGCACGTTCTGAGCCCTCTTTGATGATTTTATGGACATAGTCCATATTGTTTTCAAGTTCTGTGCGTTTGGCTCTTATCGGACGGAAATGCTCGTTCACAAGCTCTGCAAGTTGTTTTTTACAATCTGCACATCCGCGTTTGGCACTTTCACATTCTTCTTTCACTATCGCACAGGTGGCTTCGTCTGCAAAAATCTTATAATAAGGATAAATCACTTCGCAATTATCAGTTTGCCCGGGGTCATCGCGCTTGATTCTGTTGCGATCGGTTATGCCTTTTAGAATTTTTTTGGTGGTGGTATTTTCATCATCTGAGATTTTGATGTCATTGTTGAAGGATTTACCCATTTTTTGTCCGTCTATGCCTTTTAGCATAGGGATTTGGGTCAATTTGGGTACAGGCTCGTTGAAAAAGTTTGTCTTGTAGATATGGTGGAATCTTCTTACGATATCGCGAGTGATTTCGATATGTGCAACCTGATCTATCCCAACAGGAACAAGATCCGCGTTGAAAGTCATAATGTCGGCACTTTGCAATACAGGATAGCCGAGTAATCCGTATGAAAGTTCGACGTTTTTATTTTCATCATCACCGCGCATGGCTTTGACCATATCTTTTAGGGTAGGGTCACGCTCGACCCAGTTTTGCGGTGTAATCATACTCAAATAGATATGAAGCTCCGCCGTTTGCGGTACAAGTGATTGGACATAAATATGAGACGTGTTGGGGTCAATTCCGCAAGCAAGCCAATCAAGCACAACATCAATGACGTTTTGTCTTAGTTCTGATGTTTGGTCATATTTGGTGGTCAGAGCATGCCAATCAGCCACGGCAAAATAACAGTCGTATTCTGATTGGAGTTCTACCCAATTTTTGAGAACTCCAAGATAATGACCTATGTGGAGTTTGCCTGTTGGGCGCATTCCGGACATTATGCGTTTTTTTGGGCTCATATTCTACCTAGTTTCTAAGTTTTTCTTCCAAAATTTCAAGCTCAGTAATCAAATCTTTATGCTTCAAAATGAAGTCTTTTCCTCTTGATTCCATGGCCATTTTGAGGATTTCGGGAAGATTAATACCTTTATCTTGTTTGAGTTGTTCAAAGTAAAAATCTTCAAAATTATCAGGAAGACTAAGTGACCAGTTTTGATCTCCGGATGTACCCGGTTTGTTATAAACATCATCAATCCCAAAGAAATCAGTAAAGAAAATCTGAATATTTTCTGCTTTTGATACAAAAATTTCAGATAATTTCACTTTGCGAAGATAATTTGCATCTTGTGTAAGGCGTGTAATCATTTCATCTTTTTGGAATTCTCTTTCTTTTGGAAGCAAGTCTTCTGTAAGATTTTGGGCATGCAAATATGCTTCGTGGGTATTCACCATAGCATTTGCCCATCTTGAGATAGGCTCATTGTCGTGTGTTCCGACCATTGCCCAAGAGTTTTCGGTGATATTTTTGCATCTGTATGCGTGTTCTGGTTTTTCAGGAACGACAAACTGAGTAAGTCTCATTCCTTGCAGCTCATATTCTTTCATAACCTGCTCAACAGGATATGTCACGGTGCCAAGGTCTTCGCAAATGATTTCATTTTTGGATAGGCCTTCTTCTTTTGCTGCTGCAATAACGATTTTTTCGATAAGCATACCGTATTTTTTGATTTGTTCTTTTGTCAGGGTTTTGACTCTGTATTCTTTGTCAGGTTCAAGTTCAAAATCCAAATCATCAATTGTGGCCACTGCATATTTTGAGAGTTCAGGATGTTCAGGAGAAGAGAATAATCTTCCTGCGCCTTCTTCTACTTTTGGCAAAGAGCCTCTTTTGTATACCCAAGGGTCAATCAAACCGACAAGGTGGTCAATTCTCACACCGCCCGGGTTTTCTTTGAACATTTTTTTGTACAGTGATTTTAGAAGTTTGCCTCCTTCTGATAAAGAGCCGTCTTCATTGAAAGTTTTTTCAGGATCCATAATTGGGAATCCCCAAGCTTGGCCGTCTTCTGAAAAATAATCAGGAGGACATCCTAAGAACCAACCCTCTAAGAAAAAGTGCTGATAAGCCCAAACGTCTCTGTCTGAGAATGCGACTTGTCTGTCGGCTATCATTTTGATGCCTTTTTCTTCGGCGTAGGAGAGCATTTCTTCTTTTTGCTCAGAAATTATGTATTGGCAAAAACTGTAGAACTCAATAATATCAGCGTATTCTTCTTTTATGCTGTTGATGCGTTCCATAGCTTCTTCTTCTGCTTCTTTTGTTTTTGCGTTGTATAAGTTTTTATCAAGTTCATCAGTCCACAAAGGCCAGTAATCGTTGCCGTGCTTGGATGAAAGTGCTTCGTAAATTGAATCTTTTTCAAGCCAGCCTTGGTTTTCTTTTTTGAACTTTTGAAAATTCTTTTCGATTTTTTCTACGGTTCTTTTATCTTCAGGGCTTAGGCTTTCTTTGTTTTTTGCTTTTTTTACAAAATTATAAAAAGCTTCTTTTAAGGCTTCGTCTTGTTTTTGAAAAATATACCCGTATGCTACTTTTGGCTGATGCTTGTTCGGGTTATTTTCGATGATGTCATTTAGTGTTTCAACAGATAAAATATTTGCCCATTTAGAATCCACCAGGGGTTTCAAATCAATGAATAAAGGGTTGTTGGAAAAAATAGTCCCTGTATATGGAGAAGAATCTACAGCTTTTGTTTTGCCTGATGGTCCAAGCTGGATGCTGTTAAAGATTCCGCTTGCAAAATCAACTAAAAGTGTTGCCCCTTCTGAAATAGGAGAACCCATCCCGGGGTTGAGGCCTTCTTGTGAAGGAAAGCTTGCACCGTGTGTTATAAGAGCAAAATTCTTTTTGCCTAGGGCATTTAGTGCATCTTTTGAGATTTTTTTAAGCTGTTCTAACTTCTCTTGGTTTGTTTCTATTACTTTTTCCATAGTGAATATTTTTCCTGTTCTCTTAGCAGTTTAATTATTTGTCAAAAGTACTCTAATAAAAGACTATGACCTATGTATAAAGTTTATCATAAAAATTTTTTAGCAACCCATGAAAATAAATGAATTTTATTAAACTTTTATCGCATGAAAAACACTCCCTCGGTAACTTATCATTTAATTAATAATGAACATAGGAGAACTATTATGAACAACCCGAATTTGTTCGATAATATTGTCCAAAATAATAAGGCGAAAGAGTCGATAAAAAAGTGTCTCGGTACATACATTGAACAGTTGAAAATCCATTTCAATGTTTCAGATAATGATATAAATGCTATAATGAAAAATATATTAAAGTCGAGAACTCGCAGAAATTTTTGGAATTTTTGGTAACTGAGGTTTTTTAGTTAATGTCATCGGATTCGATTCATATAGAAGTAGATAAAAAATTCATTCAAAAGCTTTTTGAGCTTGCAGGTTCACCTGTGCCAAAAGAGCTTACCGTGAATGAGTTTAATAATGCTTTGTCCAAAATTAACCGAAAACTTCCTTTGGGCAAAGATGTGGAAGTTACTGCTGATAAAGAAGAGAGAAGCGATGAAAAAATCAAAATAATGATGATTGATAATGTTGGTTTTATTATGCAAAGAATCAAACAGCAATTATCCAAACAAGATTATATTATCGAAACTTTTAACGATGTATCAAAAGCGGTTGAGAGAATTAACAAAGAATATTTTGATTTTATTATTTTGAATATCCTTATCCCTACAGAAAGAGAAGGGCTGATGTTTTTGAATGAAGTCAAAAACATTTTGGCCACAAGAAAAGTTCGCACAAAATTAATAGTTTCGGGGGATTCCTTAAGAAAAGAATTAATCGTATATTTGAGAGACAGCAAAGTAAATCACATCATAGAGCGAAAACCCGACTGGATTAATAAACTTTTAGAAGTGATTGAAAAAGAAAAAGATATTTTGTCATAAAAAAATAAAGAGGAGTTTGAAAAATGAAAAAGACACTTGCTATTCTAACAATATGTACTCTATGCGCAAGTTATGCAACGGCTAATGCTGATGTGTATAATTCTGTAAGCGTTGATAAGTCAAAACTTATTTCTGCGCCAAAGACTTTGCCTTCTGAATTGCCTGAAATAACAGAAGTTCAAGATTTGCCTGAATTTACACCTTCAAGTGCTTCATCAGGAGTTTATTATGATACGGCTGCCACTGCAAAACAAAATGCCAAACTTCAAGAAGCATTGCTCAAAATTGACAGTGCACAAGTAGATGTCAAAAATGAACTTAATCTGTATGAGTCAAAACTTGTTGACGTTAAAAACCGTGAAAATCTTGTTAAGCAAGAAAAAAACGGTGTTATGAAAGAAATCAGAACAGTTAAGAAAAAAATGCGCAGTCTTGAATCAGCCAAGAAAAACATTGTGACCAATATGTCAATTGAACAAGGTACAACAAGTTCAACAAAACATTTTAACTGGTTTAAATAAATTCGAATGTTCCGCAAAGGAACTGGACGATAGCGACGTAAGAGAATGCTTGTCATTCTCAACAGGAGCAAATAAATCTAAATATTAAAGAAAAAACCAAGCGGTATGCTTGGTTTTTTCGTATTATAATGTTTTTATGACAAGAGATTTTACAACACCAATAACATCACAAAAAATCATTTTGGGGCATGAAAAACCTGAAGATGTGATTATTCTTGCAACAGAAACAAGTTGTGATGAGACGGCATGCGCAATTGTCAAAAACGGACGAGAGGTTTTGGCAAATGTTGTTGCCACGCAGATAAAAACCCATAGACAATTTGGCGGTGTGGTTCCTGAGGTGGCTGCAAGAGAACATCTTGAGGCGATTAATCTGGTTATTGATGAGGCATTTTCTCAATCGGGGCTTTTGCCTTCTGATATAGATGCAATAGCATCAACTCAAGGGCCGGGGCTTGTCGGGGCACTTTTGGTAGGGTTTAATGCTGCTAAGGCATTGAGTCTTGCCTATGATAAACCTTTTTTGGCGGTTAATCATCTAAAAGGCCATGTCTGTGCGAATTATCTTGATACTGAATTGAAACCACCTTTTGTGGCTCTTTTGGTTTCAGGCGGTCATACTCAGATTATCAGAGTGGATTCTTATCAAAAACAAGAAATAATAGGTGAGACAATTGATGATGCCGTAGGTGAGGCGTATGATAAGGTGGCGAGGCTTATGGGGCTTGAGTATCCCGGTGGGCCAAATCTTGATAAGCTTGCGCAAAAAGGTAATCCTAAAAGGTTCAAATTTACAGAAGCAAAAGTCGGAGAGTATGATTTTAGCTTCAGTGGTCTAAAAACAGCTATGTTAAGGCTTATTCAGTCACTTGAAAAAGAAGGCGAACTTCCAAAAGAAGATATCGCTGCAAGTTTTCAAGAGGCAGTAAGTTCTGTTCTGCTCAAAAAAACTCTCAGAGTTGCTCAAAAATATGATATTAAAACTCTTGCTTTGGCAGGAGGTGTGGCGGCTAATTCTGAGATAAGAAAAAAATTCTTTGATATGAAAGAACAAGGCTATGAGGTTTATGCTCCGCCGATGAAATATTGCACTGATAATGCTGCTATGATTGCATCTGCGGCGTATTTTTTGTCAAATGTGTCAGATGATCTTGATTCGGAAGTGTTTTCAAGAGCATAAAAACTACGGAAGTGAAGCTAAAAGCAAAAAAATCGGAGCCTAGGCTCCGATGTGGTTATTAACAAAATATTTCTTGTTTCTTGAGATCTTTTTTGATCTTATCAAGTCCCGCCTGAATAATTCTTGATATTCTTGATGGCGAGATATTAAACTCTTCGGCGATTTCTTTTATTCGCTTGTCGTTGTAGAACCTGCTCTCTATTATGCTTCTTTCCCTTTGGGGAAGTTTTTTGATTGATTTTTTGATAAGAACATTCAAATCATCCACTTCGCATTTTTGATCAGGCGTGATGGAGTGGTCGACGATTTGGACGGGGTTTTCTTGTTCTTGAAGTTCATTGATGGAGAGAATTGTTGTGTATAAACATTCTCTGTTATCTTTTTCTTCCGATGAATCTTCTTTTGCCGTATACCATTTGTAGCGGCGTCTTAATTCATTGCGAATAGCCCATTTTATAGCTGTAGACATATAAGAAACATTGTACTCATGCGCTTCATCTTCCAGAAGGTCATTGATAACAATTCGGCCGATTGCCAAAAGTTCGGGGAACTCCATCACATGCGAGCCGTTTAGTCTTGAGTACTCTATTCGGGCTACGGTGTAAACAATATCATCGTAGCATTTTAGTGATGATTTGATTTTTGTAATCTTATTAGGGTATGTGCTAACCAATTCTACCTGCCTATCTTTTTTCTTTTTATAAACTCCGATTTAAAAACAACACATATTATGCATTTTGTTTTTGGGCAAAATGCTCTGGAATCAGGATATTTGAGACGTTTCACTGACATAGAGGTGTTTACAGAAACATAAAAACAAAAGCCCTAAAAAAATTTACTCTTTACTTATAACTTTTTGGCGAATGTAAAAAAAAACAGACTTTAGTATAAAAAATCATATGAAATATTTATTTTGTACAGACGGATCAAAAAACAGCTTTGTAGCTCTAGAAGCGGCTTTAGAGCTCGTTAAAAATGGTTTTGAGATTGATATTTTTTATCTGAAAGATGAAAAAAACTTCTTTATAAAACTTTACAATGCTCTTACGATGAAAATTCATATGAGCAAAGATGAGATGAAGAATTTTCATAAAATAGTGGCAAAAGCCCAAAAAATAATACAAAAGCATGCTCATTTTATGGGTGATACTTATTTTCGTTATGGAGATATTGACAGTCTTATAAATCATATAAATAACAATTTTTATAACATGCTCATTTTCGGGTCGCATAATTATACGGGCATTAAAAATCAGCTTTTTGGATTTTCGCGCAAAATCCTTGATGGAACTGAGACTTCGGCTTTTATTTACCGAGGAAGTATGCCCCGTCACCATGCCCAACAAAAGAAGCATTTTTTGCTTTGTATTGATGAAACATATCAGACTTTAAATGCTGTAATTTCATTTATGAAGAATTTTAACACGGAAAACGACATAAGTTTGATAACAGTGACTCCTGGCTTTTTCCAGTATTCATCGGAGAGTTCACTTCATGGGTATGGTTTGGAAGCGTGTTTGGATAGAGAAATTTTGCTTGCAGATAAAAAACTAGATGAAATTGAGCGAATTTTATGTCATAATGGAATTATTGTCAAAAGCAAAATTCATTTGAGAGGAAACCCCTCCGAAGAGATTCTGGATTTTATGAAACAAGATTTTGATCTTTTAGTATTAGGATCCCATGCCCGCCAAGGTGTGATTGAATTTTTGTTTGGTAGTGTAAGCAAAAATATACTGGATTATTCAAACTTACCTATCCTTGTAATCCCGACAAAAACTTCTTCGTAGAAAAATTTCAAAAATGATGTTACGCTTTTATTATGTAAATTATAAAATTATTTTATAATTTAAAACTACGATAGCTGAATTGTGAAGGAATATGCTTATGAAAACGAAAGAGCCTATACTGGGTTTAACGACCGAACTTGATCTTGAGAAACCGATGTTTCCTATTAGTGTTATTGCAGATGTACTCAAAGTACATCAAAGAACATTGCGCATTTATGATGAAGAAGAGCTTTTGACTCCGTCAAGAAGCCCTAAAAACCGACGTCTTTATTCTATGAAAGACATTGAGCTCGGTAAATTCATTCAGTATTTGACTAAAGAAATGGGAATCAATTTGGCAGGTATCAAAATCATTTTCAATTTGTTGGAAAAACAAAGTATACCGTTGAAAGATTACATCCACTACATTTCTACAATTGCAAAGGAGCTTAATATTACTCCTGAAATGCAACAACAAAACAGAGAAAAACTCTCTAAAAGAGGCAGAAAGAAAAAAGTAGAAACTGCTGTTTAGATAATCTTTATCAAATATCAATCCAAAGAGCGGGTCTTCACCCCGCTTTTTTGGTGTTTTGTTTTAAGTTTTTACAGGCTGATGAAATCTTCGACTTTTTGCCTTGCTTCTATTATAATTGTGGTTACAAAGTATTTTGACGGAATTTTTATTTCTTCCAAAATATCTCACTTTTTAGTGATTCAATATGGATAAGGTTTTAGGTTTTTACGATGCATAAAAAAATTCTTAAGCATATCACAGAACAGCTTCTTTCAGAAAAAGTTCAGATGATTGCTGTTTATGTTTTGACTGTTGTTATTATTACCGCGGTTTTGACAAGCAAACATTATCTTTTTCAGAGCATTATTGATAACGGTTTGAGCAAAAAAAATATCATAGCAACTAAAAAAATAGAAGTTGTTGATGTTGAAAAGACTGACCAAAGAAAACGTGAAATGGCGCGCCGTGTTGAGCCGATTTTGACGCCGTTTCATGACGATCATATTATAAACAACTATGATAATCTCATCTCTTCCATTTCTATTATCAGAGCAAAAGATGACTCTTTTTTGACAAAAGAACGCGAATTGCAAAAAATAATAGATATTACGGACAAAAAAGATGCCGCAACTTTGGATTTTCTTTTGCGAACAACGGATCAAAGTTTTCAAAAAATTTCCGAATACGGACTCAAAACCCTTGCCAAATCTCTTGATATGGGGGTTTCTGAAAAAAGCATAAATCAAGATATAGACAAATTTTTGTCAGAAAATACCTCTGATGTTTTATCTACTCATCAATCCGAAGCCGTATGTCTTTTGGTGAAACAGATAGTTCTGCCTAATATGATTGTTGATGAAATGGCAACAGAAGTGGCCAAGCAAAATGCAATGAATTCTGTAAGGCCTATTGTTGTTACCTTTGAGAAAGGTGAGCAGATAGTTTTTGAGGGGGAATATGTTTCTCGTCTGAAAAAAGATGCCTTAAAAAAAGCCGGATACACTGTCTCGGAACTCAATTTATCAGGGGTTTTGGGGCTTTTTGCTCTTGTTTTGATGGTGTCTTATTGTTTGTATTTTTATCTTAAAAACCTTGAGGATAAATACAAGACATTGCCTTATATTTTGATGCTTTCTTTGTTGAGTATTTTGATGACTGTTATTGCTGTCAGTTTGCCTGCTGATACATCTGTGTATTTGATGCCGTTTGCTGCGTATACGATTATTTTATCCATATTTATCAGTTTGCAAATTTCATTTTTGGCATCAGTGCTTTTGCTTTTGATTATAGGTATAGCTCTTGGTTATAGTATAGATATTATTGCAACTTTTGCTATGAGTATAATGATTGCAACTTTTGCTGTCGGCAAGCTTAATTTCTTGCGCAGAATGAACTTGGCCCAAGTTGGGATTTTTGTTTGTGCAACTCAAGCGTATATGATTTTTGCAATTTATGTGATGAACTCAAATATCTATTCTGTGGGTTTTGTGACTGATATTACAGCAGGTATTATCAGCGGACTTTTATCGGGTGTGATTGCTTTAGGGCTTATTCCTTTGTTTGAGGGAATGTTCAAAATCATTACTCCGTATGGACTTGCGGAACTTGCGGATCATAATCAGGGACTTTTGAAAAGACTCCAATTTGAGGCCCCGGGGACTTATCATCATAGTTTGATGGTGAGTAATCTTTGCGAGGCAGCAGCGGAAGCTGTCGGTGCAAATCCGATTTTGGCACGTGTAGGGGCTTTTTATCATGATATAGGTAAGCTCAAAAGACCGTTGTTTTTTGTTGAAAACCAGTCATATTTTAGTATCGAAAACCCTCATGAAAAACTCAACCCGCGTCTTAGTAAAATGATTATCACAGCTCACCCAAAAGATGGCCTTGATCTTGCAAAAGAGTACGGACTGCCTGCAGTTAGACACAAATTTATCATTCAGCACCATGGT
>JAQUTS010000101.1 GCA_028694275.1 Candidatus Gastranaerophilales bacterium | reverse complement strand
CGAAAACACACTAAAAGCCCAATGGCAAAAAGAAAAAAGCTCCATATCAAATTTGACCAAAATCAAAGAAGAAATTGATCAAACGAAACAGCAAATAGAAATAGCCGAAAGAGACGCAGATCTTGCCCGCGCGGCAGAGTTAAAATACGGCAAGCTCATTGAACTTGAAAAACAACTAAGCGCAGAAGAAAATAAAATAAACAAAAAAGACAAAAATTCTATGCTGAAAGAAGAGATTTCAGAGGATGAAATTGCACAAGTCGTAAGCAAATGGACGGGCATAGAAGTCAGCAAACTCATTGAGAGCGAAAAACAAAAATTGCTGTCAATGGAAGATATTTTGCACAACAGGCTCATCGGCCAAAACGATGCGGTTGATATAGTGTCAGATGCCCTAAGACGCGCCAGAGCAGGGCTAAAAGACCCTAAACGTCCGATAGGATCGTTTATTTTTCTTGGCCCCACAGGCGTGGGCAAAACAGAACTCGCAAAAAGCTTGGCAGAGTTTTTGTTCAACACAGAAGAAGCCATAATCCGAATCGATATGTCAGAATATATGGAAAAACATTCTGTAGCAAGGCTTATAGGTGCACCTCCGGGGTATATCGGACACGATGAAGGCGGACAATTAACAGAAAAGGTCCGCAGAAAACCATACAGCGTGATTCTTTTCGATGAAATAGAAAAAGCCCACCCTGACGTATTCAACATAATGCTCCAAATCCTTGATGATGGCAGACTCACAGATTCAAAAGGGCGTACGGTTGATTTTAAAAACACCGTGATAATAATGACAAGCAATATAGGATCTCATTTAATCCTCGAAAATACAATCTCATCAATGTTTTCACAAGAAAGTTTTGAAAAAACAAAAAGTGAAGTTTTGGATATTATGAAAGCTCAATTCAAACCTGAGTTTTTGAACCGAATTGATGAAATAGTTTTCTTTAAAGGGTTAACACTAGCTGATTTGAAGCAAATTGTAGACATACAGCTTGAACAACTGAAAAGACTCTTAATTGAACAAAATATGACCTTTGAAATCACACCTGAAGCCAAAGAACTCCTTGCAAATCAAGGTTATGAACCTGCATATGGTGCAAGGCCACTAAAAAGAGTCATTATGCACGAAGTCGAAACCCCTTTATCCAAAATGCTTTTAAAAGGTGATTTTGGATCAGGCGATGTTATTTTGATAGATATTGATGATGATAAAATAACTTTCAAGAAAAAATAACAGCCCGATTAACTTAAAAAAATAAGCTATACCTGTATTTGCCGGTATAGCTTTACATTTATTTACAATCGACACAAAGAAAAGCAATAATTTCATAAACAGAACGTTTATATAAACATAGGGACAAAGTTATATCGTCTATTGATGATTTATTAAAACAAAAGCTACAAGATGCAAGCGAAAGCTTAGTGTTCTGATGGGCTTAATTTAGACAGGGAAAATACAAAACAGGGGGTTATATTTTATGAGTTATGATTCAACATTGAGTCCGGCATTCCAACAAGCACTATACTCTGTGCCTGTTACACAGCAAGGGGCACAGCAAGCAGCACAAGCTCCAATAAACTTTGGTTCAGCTCAACCACAAGCACAAGAAGCAGCTGGGGTTCCTGCTCAGGCTACCAAAAAAGGCGGTATAACTCTTGGGAAAATACTAGGAGTAGCAGGTTTAACAATAGCTGCTATTGCAGGGCACAAAACATATAACTTAGGTAAAGCTTTCAAAGCTGCAAAATCAGCGCACATCCTTGATGAGGGTGCAGAATTTGCAACAAGCAAAACATTCTTCCAAAATCTCAACCCTCTAAATTGGTTCGGTCATAAAGATGCCGCTAAAAAACTTATCGCAAGCGGCTATGAGCAAGTAAGAGGCGACAAAGGCGTAATACAAGAAACAAAAGGTTTAATATTCAAAAACGGAGACGATGTAGTCATCCTCAACGGCAAAAAGGCTCTTACTAAAGAATTTGAAGCTCACGAAGCAGCAACAGAACTACTAAACGGAGCTACAAATAAAGCAACTGCAAAAGCAGCAGCAGAAACGACTGAAGAAGTGACTGAGAAAGCCACACAAGAAACAGCTGAAGAAACAGCAAAAGAAGTTGCATCTGATCTTCCAAAAGGAGTAAAAGAACTCCACAATGATGGAACAACAAGAGTGCTAGAAACACCTGACGGGGCATTCGTCACTCTGCACGGAGATAATAGCATCTACAGCGTAAACTTCGGTGATGTTACAAAAATCTACGGAGCAGGGACTTCAAAATCTACAGCAAAAGCCGCTCAAACAATCGTTCCTGAATCAAAAGCATTAGCAGCTCTTCCAGCTCCAAAAGCAGTAGCAACTCTTCCTGCCCCAAAAGCTTCAAAAGCCGCAGAAAGCTTAGATGATGTAATAGAAACAGGAAGCCTAAAACCACAATCATTCGAAGAATTGGCTGAACAAACTCTATTAACAGAAACAAAAGCACTCAAAACAGCCAAAGCTGAACTTGCAAAAATCGAAGAAGCTGCAAAATATGGCCCAAGCGCAACACAAGCACAACAAATCAAAGAACTTAAAGAAGAAATAGCAAAACGTACAGCAGCAGTAAATGCAATTCATCTATCATAAAAAAAGCAATTAAAACAAAAAGCGGAGTCCAAAAGGCTCCGTTTTTTAGTTGTTAGGCTCTTCTAGCTGAGGAAGATTATTATTGGCTCCATCTTTATTTTTGAGCTTGATATAAGCAGAATCTTCCCAACGCAAATCCACATAGTCAATTTTATTGCTAAGCTCCAATGTCTGCGGCAAAATTGCGCTAATCTTTTCCAAACGTTTAAACACAGTACGATTCAATTGCCCCAATCGTACAGAAACTGTTTGAAGCTTAATTCTAACATCATCAGGATTTCTAAGGTCAATATACTGAACCCTCTCATTTGAATATGTTTCTGCTGTTT
This sequence comes from Candidatus Gastranaerophilales bacterium, assembly GCA_028694275.1. Taxonomy (GTDB): domain Bacteria; phylum Cyanobacteriota; class Vampirovibrionia; order Gastranaerophilales; family CAJFVJ01; genus JAEWLZ01. The sequence continues at coordinate 3,454 of JAQUTS010000101.1, read as the reverse complement.
TAGCCAAATATTGAAGATAATCGACCTGTTTTTTATTCCACTGATAATAATCCTCATAAGTCAAAACTTTGTATGTAGGCAAAGTCTGACAAGCTATAATATACTCTCGGCTGAACAAACTTCCATCATCAGCAAAAACTGCCAAAGGCGGCACCTGATCATTAGGAGCAATAGATAAAACAGGTGTTTTTTCCTCAATTACTATTTTTAGTCTTGCAGGAAAAGCAAAACGTTTGACATAAACATGTTTAACAGTCGAAATTTTTCTCACTTCTTTTGCAAAAGGCTCTGCATCAATACGATATACGGCCTTATTTGGAATCTCGACTTTTCTTATGGCAGCCAATATATTGGCATTTGGAGTAAGAGCATTGCCCTCAAACTTTAAATACTGATTGGGGTATGTATCAAAAATATTTTTCTTTAAGTACCAACCCGGGCTCTTTGCAATATAAACAAACAATAATGCTAAAAATAAAATCGCCAAAAGCCTCAAAAACACACGCATTCTTGCAATAAAAATACGAATATGATTCAAACGTCTTCTCTTTTTAAAATACTCCATCTGTCGTTTTTGTTGCGCGACACTGCGTTTTTTCAGCTGTTTTGGCTGGCGTTTCGGCACCAAATCAGAAGACTTCTGATTTTCATCAGAAGGTTGGATATCGTTATTCAAATTTCCGTTTTCTTCGTTCATTTAGTACCTAATGTTTTTTAAGTGTTGCACTATTCAATATAATCTGTACAAGCTCATCATAAGAAATCCCCATTTCTTGAGATTGCGCAGGCAAATCGCTTGTATCGGTCATACCTGGGATGGTATTGATTTCAAGAAGATAAGGAATATCCTCCACTACCAAAAAATCCACTCTGCTCATACCGGAGGCCATAACAACTTTATGCGCTTTTATGGCATAATTTTGAGAAAGCTTGGTGATTTCATTTGATAATTCAGCAGGTAGAATAAACTCTGTCAGACCTTTTGTATATTTTGCCTCATAGTCATACCATTCAGTCTTTGGACGAAGCTCAAGAATAGGTGTAGCAATAGTTTCACCATTCATATCCAAAACCCCTATTGTAATAGAAGCACCTACCAAAAATTCTTCAATCAAAACACTTGTTGCACACTCAAACGCTTTTACAACGGCCCCATACAGCTCATCAGGAGCATCGACTTTTGTCATACCAATACTTGAGCCTTCAGTGGATGGTTTGACCATAACAGGGAATTTCAAATCAACACCGTTTTTGACCTCATCGGCAGAAGTTATGCTGATTGATTTGATAAGAGGAATTCCGCTATTAAAAAGAGCCTGCTTTGTCATATGCTTATCCATAGAAATAGCACTTGCCATATGCCCGCAACCTGTATAAGGAAGGCCAAGAATCTCAAGCAAACCTTGAATGCAGCCATCTTCACCATACTTGCCGTGAAGTGCTATATAAACAACCTCAATACCCTTAGATAAAAGCGTTTGGGCGATATTTTTATCGACATCAATGAGCTCAGTATTTTTATATCCCAAACGTAAAAGTGCCTCATAACAGTTTTTGCCTGAACGAAGAGAAACTTCTCTCTCATTTGACATACCGCCATACAAAACTCCGATTTTTTTATCAGCCGAAACTAATTGTTCAATTTTTGCCATATCTGTTCTTCTTTCTCACTATTTCCTATATATTTTACTTCAGGAAGCAATTTATAGCCATATTTTTTTTGAACCTCATCTTGCACCAATGACATAAGATTCAAGATATCAAAAGATGTCGCGTTATCAAAATTCACAATAAAATTAGCGTGAATCTCACTAACTTTTGCACCTCCTACAAAAGCCCCCTTCAAACCTGCATCTTCAATCAACTTGCCTGAAATTGCACCTTCAGGGTTACGAAATGTGCTGCCTGCGTTTGGCGTTTTCATCGATGGATGATGAGAATTACGATAAGCTTTATTTTCTTCCATTTTTGATTTAATAATATTCTTTTCCTTGGGCTCAAGCTCAAAAACTGCCTCCAAAAGCACATAGGGCTTACTTTGCAAGACAGAAGAACGATAGCTGAGCTCCAATTCTTCCTTTGATAACTCAAACACTTGTTTTGACTCCAAATCAAAAACCTTGGCACTTACCAAAACATCCGCCAACGCCTGCTTATGAGCTGATGCATTCATCAAAACAACGCCCCCGACAGAAGCCGGAATACATGTCAAAAACTCAAATCCTGACAAGCCAGCATCAAGAGCTTTTTGAGCCAAAATTGCGGTTTTGACACCACATTGAGCTGTGATAACATTTCCCTCAATTGAAAATTCCGCAAGTTTTTTGGTCAAAATTATCGGAAAATCAGCGCAATCAGATGATATGATTGTGTTTGAACCCGCTCCTAAAATGACGGGATTTTCCAACTGAATTAACATAGCGCAAAACTCTTGTGTATCAAGAGGTATAAACACCTGCTCCGAAACACAGCCTACCTTAAATGTGGTATCGCGAGACAAATCGTAATTTTGATGAGGAGTTATTTTTGACAAAGCTTGTACCCCAACTGTGTAATATCACCTGCACCGATTGTCAAAACCAAATCATCCGATTTAATAAAATCAATTTTAGTAACAACTTCATCAATATTGCCCTTTATGTATGTGGATTTGGGCATTTGTTTGGCAAAATTCTCAGAGTTGTACTTTGAATCAAACTCATCACCTGCTGAGTAAACATCAATGACAACGAGCTCATCGGCCTCATCAAAAGATTCTTTAAAATCATCCCACAAAGCAGCCAAACGAGTATACCTGTGCGGCTGAAATATCGCCACGACTCTTTTCCCAAGCTGTTTTGCACTGTGCAAAGTCGCTCTGATTTCGGTCGGATGATGGGCATAATCATCATAAATCTTCGCCCCATTATAATCACCCACATACTCAAAGCGTCTTTTAGTCCCGCCAAACTGCTTGATAGCAGCCTTAATTTCATCAAATGGCAGTCCACATTGCAAAGATGCAATTATAACCGCAAGAGCATTAGATACATTATGTTCACCGGGCACAGAAATTTCTATTCTGCCAAGCAAAATATCTTTTTTGTACACATCAAAAGAACTTGAAAGACCATCAAGCGCGATGTTTTGGGCAGAAAAATCCGCCTTAGGGTTATTTTTGTAAGAATATAAAATAACCTTTGATGCATCAACTATTTTATAAAGCTCCAAACAGCCAAAATCATCGGCATTTAGGATAATCTTGGCCGAATCAGAAAAATTGTCCGTAAATTGTTTAAACGTAGCCAAAACTTGCTTGAATCCATCAACATAATGATCAAGATGATCCGCCTCAAGATTTGTCACAACGGTAATATCGGGAGAATACTGGACGATTGTTCCATCACTTTCATCAAGCTCTGCTATTGCATAACCACCTTTGCCCACTTTTGCATTAGTTCCAAATTGAGGCAAA
>JAQUTS010000002.1:19503-31345 GCA_028694275.1 Candidatus Gastranaerophilales bacterium | reverse complement strand
AGAGGGCTTTTGCCTGACGTTACGGCAAGAATCGTCTTGATGACAGAAGAATCAAAAGAATCCGATTTTAATACCGCGATAGAGACTTTGAAAAAAGACGAAAATTTAAAAGAACTGGTAAGCGTAATAAGGGTAAACTAATGCAAAGCGATAAATATTATCAAGGATTGATAAACAAATATAAAAATTTTCTTCCGGTAAATGACACTACTCCTGTCATTACTTTGAATGAGGGGAATACACCTTTAATAAAGGCAGAAAATTTTACTAAAAAACTTGGTATTGAAGCAGATGTCTATTTGAAATTTGAAGGCACTAATCCTACAGGAAGCTTTAAAGACAGAGGTATGACAATGGCCGTGTCAAAAGCTAAAGAAGAAGGTGCTGAGGCAATTATTTGTGCAAGCACAGGCAATACAAGTGCAGCGGCAGCGGCATATGGTGCCAGAGCAGGGCTTAAGACTTATGTTTTGATTCCTGACGGGTATATTGCTCTTGGAAAAATGGCTCAGGCTATGATGTATGGTGCCGAAATTATCGCAATTGATGATAATTTTGATAAGGCTCTTGAAGTTGTACAAAGCATTTCTGAACGTTATCCTGTGACGTTAGTCAATTCTGTCAATCAATACCGTATCGAAGGCCAAAAAACAGCTGCTTTTGAAATAGTTGAGGCTCTGGGTGATGCGCCTGATTATTTGTGTATTCCTGTTGGAAATGCAGGTAATATTACGGCTTATTGGAAAGGCTTTAAAGAGTATTTTGTAAAAGGTGTTGCAGGAACAACACCAAGGATGTTCGGATATGAAGCAGAAGGTTCTGCCGCTATTGTTAAAGGGCATCGAATTTTGCATCCTGAAACATTTGCAACCGCTATCAGAATAGGTAATCCTGCCAGCTGGAAACAAGCAGAAACGGCTCGTGATGAGTCAGAAGGGCTTATTGATTATGTGAGCGAAGAACAAATCGCAAAAGCCTACACGCTTTTGGCTTCTTGTGAGGGTGTTTTGGCTGAGCCTGCAAGCGTAGCATCAGTTGCCGGGTTAATCAAATCATATGAAGAAGGCAAAATTGCAAAAGGCTCAAAAATAGTTTGTGTGCTTACAGGTAACGGATTGAAAGATCCTGATTCTGCTATAAAATATTCAGAAGCAGGAATCAAAAAATCAACAGCGAAAATGGACGATATACTAAAAGTTATGAAACTTTAGGGGGTAATAATGGATAGAGTTCTCATCAAAAATCTAGGACAATTTGAAGGTCAAGATGTCATAATCAAAGGATGGCTATATAACAAAAGATCAAGCGGGAAGCTGCATTTTTTGCAAATTCGTGACGGTTCAGCAGAAGTTCAGGCTGTTGTATTCAAAGGGGATGTTTCTGATGAAATGTTTGAAGCTGCCGATAAAATTACACAAGAGAGTTCTGTTGAGATTTTGGGAACTGTTAAAAAACATGACCGTTCAAAGCTTGGCTATGAATTGTCCGTAAAAGAAGTCAAAGTAATCGGTGAGTCGGTTGATTATCCTATTACTCCAAAAGAGCACGGCGTTGATTTTTTGATGAAAAACCGCCACTTGTGGCTTCGTTCGCCTCGTCAAAGAGCGATTATGGTTATCAGAAACAGAATCATCAAATCAGTAAGAGACTTTTTCAATAACAAAGATTTTATGCTTGTTGATGCTCCTATATTCACTCCTGCTGCGTGTGAAGGAACTACAAATCTTTTTGAGACGGATTATTTTGATCAAAAAGCGTATCTTTCTCAAAGCGGGCAGCTTTATATGGAAGCAGCTGCTATGGCTTATGGAAATGTGTATTGCTTCGGGCCTACATTCCGTGCTGAAAAATCAAAAACACGCCGCCATTTGACAGAATTTTGGATGGTGGAACCTGAGATGGCTTTTTGTAATATCGAGCAGGATATGGACATGGCAGAAGAATTTGTTGAGTATATTGTTCAGCAAGTTGTAGATCATTGCAAGGATGAACTTGAGACTTTAGAGCGTGATGTATCAAAACTTGAAAACGTCAAACGCCCATTCCCTCGTATCAGCTATGATGAAGCAATTGAAATTTTGCACAAAAAAGGCAATGATACCCCTTGGGGAGAGGATTTTGGCGGAGACGAGGAGACTTTGATCTCTCAAGAATTTGATCGTCCTGTTATGATCCATAGATATCCTATGGAGTGCAAGGCTTTTTATATGAAGCAAGATGAACAAAATCCAAAAGTGGCCAAATGTGTTGATATGATTGCGCCTGAGGGTTATGGTGAAATCATCGGCGGTGGCCAGCGTGAAGACAATCTTGATATTTTGCTTGCCAAAATCAAAGAGCACGGCTTGCCTGAAGAAGCTTTTGATTGGTATTTGGATTTGCGTAAATACGGTTCAGTTGAGCATGCAGGATTTGGGCTCGGTATAGAGCGTACTGTTGCTTGGGTTTGCGGGCTTCATCATGTTCGTGAGACGATTCCTTTTGCCAGATTGATGGATAGAATCAGACCGTAATTATTATCAAAACTATAGCAATATGAAACACTGTAAGTATAAGAATAGGGATATTCAGATGCAATTGTCCCTTGATCTTTGTTATGAAATTTTTTGCCATATCTCCTCGGTGTCATAGAATTAAGATTTCAGTGTTAATCTTGACTTGAGTATATTCAATTGCCAATTCAACAGGTGGGGGATATGGTTCTTGAAATTGATTTTGCTGGATTTTAAGCTTAATATTATTCAAACTCAAACAATGTAATTTCTGCTTTTGAGTTGATTCTTGGGACATTTATAGCAAATTCTTTATTAAAAAATTTCGGCTTAAATACAACATTTCCTACGCCTCTATTTACGTACAAAAACCCATCATTATGCTTGTATAACCCTTCAATGTAGTCATATCCCGTGAATTTATTGCACAAAAGATGCCAGATTCCGCATTTTATCTGACCGCCGTGCGTGTGCCCGGATAGCATTAGTGAAGGCGCATATTGTGATATTTTGCCAAAAGTTACTGGATTGTGCGAGAGAACTATATCATCTTTTTTGATTGTGCCGTCGTATTTTGGCCGTCCGCATTCAGGATCGTCTATACCCGAAAATCCAAGACTGTAAAAATTATAAAAAATATCTTCTCTTGAGTTTTTAAGCAGTTTAAAGTCACTATCGGTGAGGGTTTTTTCGATTTTTTTGCCGTTTTCGCAATCAGCATAGTCATGGTTTCCCATGCAGGCATATTTGGCTATTTTGGCATCAATGCGCGAAAGAAGATATTTGAGTTCATTCAGGCATTCGCCTCCATTGCAGATGAAATCGCCTGTTATTACAACAATATCAGCGCATATTGAGTTGATGGTTTCTTTTATGTCATCAAGAAGACTCACATTGGCTTTACAAATATGCAAATCTGATATTTGCACAATCTTTAGCCCTTTAAATCTTTTCCCAAGGTTTAATCTTTTTATTTCCAGCTCAAACATAATCTAGATTTCTGCTTAAAATTTATCGGTAATACATATTAGCACATCTGTCGCATTAATTTCCAAGCAAGGCTGTGCAATCATTTGAGTATGCATGAAGAAATTTTTAATCAAATAAGTTCTACCTTTTTTTTACCCAAAAAAACGTTGATTGTTTTTCCTGATTTTATTGGGGATAGCGTATTATTGACGCCGTTTTTGAGGAATTTTAGGTATAATCTCTCAAAAGGAGCCGTTGTACATGTTTGTGCCAATACCCCGATTGCACAGATGTTACAGGGTGATCCGCATATTGATATGATTTTTGCCAAAGATAAAATTCGAGACATACCCGGGTTTTTAAAACGTCAAAAATACGATACGGCCTTGATTTTGGACTTTTCTTTGTCGTGGTCTTTTCATATTTGCAAAGCTAAAAAAATCCAGCAAAAAGTTATTACCGATATGAAAAGAGCCAATGTCAGAATGCATAAGTTTTTGGGCGGTTTTTTTAATCATGTTCTTGAGACGACGACGATTGAGGACAAAAAACCACAAATTGATGTTTATTTGAGCTATCTCAAGCAGCTTGGATTAAAGGTCTATGACCGTTATCTTGAGGTAAAGGTGGACTTTAATGATGTCAGAAATGCTCAAAAGTTAATCAAATCAAACCATAAGCGCAAGGTTTTTTTGCATATGGGCGCAAGTATTTATTCCAAGCAGTGGAAAAACAGCTACTGGAAGCAAATTATTAATCATCTTTGCGATGATGATATTTATATAATTGGCTCTGATATTCCTTCTGATGAGCTTTTGGCTTCAAATGTTATTGATTTGTGCGGCAAGACAAATCTCAAAGGAACCATTGCTTTGTTGAAAAATGCAGACATACTCATCACGACTGATTCAGCACCAGCTCATCTTGGAGCGGTTGCAAAAGTCCCTAAAATAATCGTTCTTTACGGGCCTACAAATAACCACCAGTGGAAACCCTACTCGCCAAGCTCCGATGTGGTGCAATTGTATGCCGATGTGCCTTGTCGGCCTTGTAATTGGCGTATGTGCAAGGGGCTTAAGTGTATCAAAGAGCTAAGACCTTCTTATGTGATTGACGCAATAGAGTCAATTTGAGTCTTAGATTTTTGATTGAAGTTTTTTGAGTTCTTTATTGAGGCGATAGCTCGTGAAAGAGTCCATTGTTTGGGCTTCTTTGTATCTGCGTATTGTGTCAAAAACGTTTGTTGTTTTTGAGTTTATTAATGATTCCAAAATATCTATCGCATTTTTGATTTCTGTATCGGGAGTGTTGATTTTCATAAATACCTTACATAAAAATAACCTATTTAAAATATAAATTATTTTTATGTAATCAGACTCCTCTATTCGGTGCAAAATTTATTTTTTTGCAGTCCTTGAGTTATCCAATCGTAGAAATCTGTAGTTTTGTAGAACATAAAATCAGGGTTTTCTTGTTGCAAGAGTTTGATATCAGCTGTTTTTGCCCAGGCTGCGGCTACAGGTTTAACGCCGACTTTTCTTGAGTCTTTGACATCATTGATAGAATCACCTATGTAATATACCTGATTTGGTGAAAGTTCCCAGCATTTTAGAACTCTTTCTATGCATTCTGGCTTTATGGAGCCGGTTTCAGAACCTGTTTCGATGTGTTCAAAGTAGTGTTTGATTTTTAGTTCTTCCATTGTTATACGGCAAGAGTCTTTTCCTTTACCTGTTACAAGGGCAAGTTTGATGGAGTGTCTTTGCAACAGTTCGAGTGTATTACTCATCCCATCAAAGAGCTCACAGCACATAGAATGATTTTTTTGATAAACTCTCAAAAATTCTTCAAAACATATTTCCCATTTTTCGGGGTAGAGATTTTTGACGATGCCGATTTCTGAATAGCCCCAATACTTTGCTACTTCTTCTTCTGAGGGCATATTACCCGTTACGTTTTTTATGGCTTCTCTGAATGAAATCATACACAGTGGCAAAGTATCTGCTAAAGTTCCATCTAAATCAAAAATTAATCCTTTGGTTTCTTCCATTTTTTGTTCTTCCCGTATATGATATACATGTATTGTAACAAAACTTAACTTATATATAAAGTTTTTTGCGTTTTGTACGATTGAGACAATGGATAAATCTTTAGGATAGAAACGGAAAATGTACGAGGCAACTGTAATTGAGGATGATATTTTAAAATCTGTAGGACTTGAACTTATGTTCTGCACTCCTCAAAAGTGCCATAACGCAGATGGTATAACCACAATTGAACTTGCAAGGCGTTTAGGGATAAAGACAGAAATTGTCAGAAAGAAACTCAAAATCCTTTTTGATATTGGGATTATAAGAGTTGTCGGAATCAACCCCAAATTATGGAAGTTCGATGATTATTATTTTCAAAGAATGGATACAGAAGATCCCTATTTCAGGCTTTTAAGCGATTTTGAAAATGTGGATTTTACAAAATATTTTGAGTATTGAAAAGTACGGATGTGAAGACAAAACAAGATTTAACATCTTGTTTTGCGAACTGGACGATAGCTACGTAGAAATCTTTGATTTCACAGGAGCTAAAAAATACAGATATCCAATAAAGCAAAGTTTAATGGAGAGAAGGTGATTTTGCTGTCAAATAATCCAAGACCTCTAATCTTGTTTTGCGAACTGGACGATAGCGACGTAGAAATCATAAAAAAGCAAATAAAAAACTCCTGTAAGAGGAGTTAGGGGAGTTTGAGTGTTAAGGAGTTGTCTTCTTATATAGATGTTCTTTTTGCAAAAAAGTTCCCTGTTTTTTTGATATTATAAAAATATCAACACAGAGGTATGTATGGTCGTTAGTTCTCAAAATATTAATTTCAAAGGTTTGTACGGTTCTTATGTGAAAAACAACCGTAAGTATGCTATCAATATAAAGCAGCCAAATACTGCCATTGAGGCCATAAAAGGCGATGATGGGCTTTATTTGCTCAAATTTTATAAACATTTTGCCCAAGAAAAAGAAAAAATTCGTACGCTAGAAAAAGTACAAAATCTTGAAATCTCAAAAATCGATGATGAAAGCGGCGCAATTTTGAATTCTGATGATACATTCAAAATAATGAGTATAGAGGCTTATAATACTTTTCTTGAAATAGGGCAAAAGGCAAAAGTTTTGATTGAAAAACTCGAATCTTGTACTCTTTTTATCCACAGCAAAGAAGGTTCAAAGGAGCAAAGAGCCGTGATCAAAGAAGTAAAAGGGCTTGAGGTAAGAAATATGCACTCTGATAATACAGCGGATGTTTATCGCGCCCAAAATTTGGTTTTGTCTAATTCTAATGTTGATGAGAGAATAAACATAAAGGCGGATTCAATCACATTGAATGCGAATAGAAATATAGATTTGTTAATATAGGTAGAATAATGAAAACGATCGGACTAATAAACCACGGCTGTGCCAAAAACCTTGTAGACTCAGAACTTATGCTCGGGATGCTTACAGAGGCAGGATACAAGATTACACTTGATGACAATGCAGACATTGTAATAATCAATACTTGTGCGTTCATACACGATGCAGAGACAGAATCTGTACGTTCTATCCTTGAGATGGCGCATAGCGGTAAAAAAATCATCGTAACAGGATGTCTTCCGCAAAAACATGATAAAGATCTTGCTAAAGCCATCCCTGAAGTGGCTGCTTTTTTGGGAACATCAGAATATTCTAAAATCGTTGATGTAGTCAAAAGCCTTGATGGAGAAGAGATTATTTCTTCGATAGATAAAGATCCTCATTATATTTATCCTGAATTTGTTGAACGTCAGCAAATTACAATAGGGGCAAGTTCGTATCTTAAGATAGCCGAAGGATGTGATTACAGATGCGGATATTGCATAATTCCAAAGCTTCGCGGGCCTTATATTTCTCGTCCTGTCGAAAACATCATCAAAGAAGCTAAAAGTCTTGTGAAAAAAGGCGTGTCTGAGATTGTTTTGATTGCCCAAGATACCACCAACTATGGCAGGGATTTGTACAAAAATGCAGCTTTGCCAAAGCTTTTAAGGGAGCTTAATCAAATTGATGATTTGGAGTGGATAAGGGTTATGTATGCTTATCCATCTATGATGAGCGATGATTTGATTGATGCTTTTGCCAAGCTTGAAAAAGTTGTCAAATATGTCGATATTCCGCTTCAGCATTCACATCCTGATATTTTAAAAGCTATGCAAAGACCGGCATTTAACTACCTTGATATGCTCAAAAAAATGCGTGACAGGATTGAGGGTGTTTCTATTCGCTCTACATTTATCGTCGGGTACCCAAGCGAAACAGATGAGCATTTTGAGCATTTATATGATTTTATAGGGCAGGCTCGTTTTGATAAAATGGGTGTTTTTGAATATTCAAAGGAGAAAAATACACTTTCTTATAAGCAAAAACCTCATGTAAAAGCAGCCGTCAAAAAAAAGCGCAAAGATCTTCTGATGAGGCTGCAACAGGGAATTTCTTTGGATATAAATAAATCACTTTTAGGGCAAAAAATCCCGTCAATTGTTGAAACAATTGATGAAAAAGGAGTGATTACAGCAAGAACTTACAGAGATGCACCCGAGATTGACGGTGTGATTTATGTAAATAGTGCTGATATGTATCTCCCGGGTGATATTATTATGCCTGAAGTTACTGATTTTAATGAGTATGACCTCTTTGGAAAGTGCTGATTTTGAGTGCATTCACAGGATAAATACTTTAAATGGAGGATTAAACCAACTTTAGTTGGATGGTAGTATGTAAGAAATTACAATCTGTAAATTTCAAGAGAGTATATGCAGGCGGGAGAGAAATTAACCGCCTTTTTGTTTGAAAATTTACGGATGCGGAGCCAAAACAAGTTGAAAAACTTGTTTTGCGAGCTGGACGATGGCGACGTAAAAATCTTTGATTTCACAGGAGCAGAAATTTACGGATGCGGAGCCAAAACCTATGCTTCGAACAGATTGAAGATTCTTTCTTGAATTTCCTCTGCATCAAGATCTTCTGTGATGATATTCAAATCAAGAGCTCTTTGATAGTATTCAGCTGCTTTGGTCTGATCTTTCATAGTTTCGCAAGCTCTTCCTGCATTGTAGTATGCAAGAGTATAGTTTGGATTTTTGGATAAAGCGATCTCAAAATGTTCCAGTGCCAAATCAGGCATTCCGACACCATCAAGATATGCAACGCCAAGATTATTGTATGCAATATGGTATTCATCTTCTAATTCAATAGCTTTATGATATGCAATTATTGATTCTTCGACGTGATCTTTTTCCCAAAGAGCAAGTCCTAAGTTGCAATAGACTTTTGCGATATCAGGATCAAGTGTTATTGCCTGACAATAATTTTCGATTGCTTTATCGAGAATATTTTTATCATGGTAAATATTACCCAAAGAAATATACGCTTCGGCGTTTTTTGGATCAAACATTATGGATGTTTTGTACGATGCTATTGCTGCATCAGTGTTTCCTTTGACTTGATAAAAAATAGCAGCAAGTGCTTGACAAACAATAGAAGTCCATTCGTTATCAGGGTTTAATTTGATAGCTGCTTGGTATTCTTCAATCGCTTTGTCAAAGTCACTTAGCTGCACTAGTACATAGCCTAACGAGTTCCGATAAAACGGGTTATCGGGCTCTAATTCCACCGCTTTCTTGAATGCGTATACCGCGTTAAATATATCCTCTAGTCTAATGTATAAATGTCCGAGTTCGTAGAATATTGACGCGTTTTTAGGGTCAAAATCCACGATATTTTGATAGCATTTAATGATTTGCTCAGTGTCATCACGATAGTATGTTTGGAGCAAACTTGCCATTTTTACCCAAACCTGAGCATTATCAGGATTTGCATCCAGAGCTTTTTGATAACAATCAAGCGCCAAATGAGGATCCCCCTTCTCCAAGAAGATATTTCCTATCTTTGTATAGAAAACATCAGAATAACCTGTTTTTTCAAGAGCATTTTCGTAAAATTTAACAGCACCATTATATTTTTTCATTGCGTTTAGCAAATTACCCACAAGGTTATACACGAAGACTGAAAAGTTATTAATGAAACTTCTGTACAAAATCCGAAGCGTGGAATAATCCCACAAACTCATAACAGTACCTGTTAGCAGGTTTTGTACAGCTTTAGAAAAATCTTCAAAAGTCGGGTTTGTTGCGCGCATTTTTTTGATTAGAACAAGCGCAAGTCCAAGCCTTGGGCGAGAAGAGAAAAATCTGTTGAGATCAATGGCTTCTTCAAACTCATGACAAGCACCGTCAAAATCACCTGCCATATCAAGGAAAAACCCAAGATGAATTTTGGCGTTGATGGATTTTGGGTCAAGTTCGATTGAGTTTTGGCATTGTTCTATTGCCGCATCAATATCAATTTCGCCTTTTTGCCATAACAAAGATGCAAGGCGATAATATGATTCAGGAATGCTTGGGTCGATATCAAGCAATTTCATGTAGTTGCTTATCGCATCGTCAAGATTTCTTGTACTTGATTGAAGCACAAAGTTTTCATACGATTTTTTTGCAAGGCGCAATACATCGTCAGTTTCATTTGACTCGTTATTTTTTAGCTGAAAGTGTTGCGCTAAATTCTTTAGCATTACGAAAAATACCTACTCGAAATTCTAGTTATAGTGGGAATATCGTTTCGGTAATTAAAAAATTTAGCAATTATTCAAGATATCCTTTGCTTGGTGGAGTAGTGTTTGTTGATTAAACAAATAACTCACTAGAGCATACTTTTTACAACATCGCTAACCCAGGGCAGTCTGCTGATTTTGCCTGAAAGGGATGTCAAAACAAGATATAGAATTGCTGTGAAAATAACAAAATCAATTATGGAATATCCCATTATCATTTTGAAATTGAACAGATAAAAATAAACAGAATAAACCAAAGAACCGACAAAAGGCACTTTGACTACTATTCCGACGAGAATATTCATTATCAGATTAAAAACGTAATATAATACTGCCAAAAATATCGATTGATAAATGTGGTATCTCAAAAAACTTTTTATTTTGCTGCCTGTAACATGCGAAATTATGACCCACAAAAATCCGATTATACCTGTTGTGAGATATGATGCCGCGGCTATTATTTTTTCACCGGGGGCGATTTCAGGTGCTCTGTTACTATAAGCTGATTGAGGTCTCATTGTTTCTCCTTGGTTTTAACTCTTAAAAACTCATTTAGTGCATCATTATAAAGAAGCATTAGCTCAATATCGTTGGGATTTATGTCATAAGCCTTTTTATAATTATAAAGAGCTGTTTTTATATCTCCAACAATAACACAAGTATTTGCGATTGATAAGAATCCTGTTATGTTTTTGGCATCTTGCAGCGTTGCGCCTTTGTAGTATTCTATTGCTTTGTCAAAATCTTTTTCATCAAAGCATAAATTTCCAAGGGCGATGTATCCTTTTGGGTTTTTTGGTTGAATATCTATCGCCTTTTGAAAAATCTCTCTGGCTTTTTCTTTTTCGCCTGCACTCATTGCATAGCAAAGATAAGCATCATAATATTCAGGATTGGCATCAATTGCTTTTTGGTAATATTCAAAGGCTTTTTCTTTATTGCCCAAAACAACATGCGCATTGGCAATGCATGCATATGCACGACAATCATTAGGGTTGATTTGGGTAGCTTTTTGGTAGTATTGTATGGATTTTTCATATTGTTCTGATGAAAAATACGCACTCGCGATATTTACCAGAACAGAAAAATCATCGGGCGCTATTTTTGTTGCTTTTTTGTAGCATTCTATTGCTTCTTTGTATTCGCCTAATTCTTGGTGCAAATTGCCTTTTGAATTGAGCAGATTGTGGTTATCAGGCTGGAGTTTGACAGCATTGTCATAATAATCAAAGGCCTGTGTGTAATCTTGTTTTTCTGCAAGGATATTGGCCATGTTCATATAAGCTGAAAAATCCTTTGGATTTGTTTCTATAGCTTTTTTAAAAAACTCAATCGCTTTGTCGTTTTCGCCCAAGTAGAAGTAAATACTTCCGATGCTGTTTAAAATTATCGTATTTTCAGGATTTGTTTTAAGGAGTTTTTGGTATTCATCAAGAGCTTTTGGATAGTCTTTTATCATCGCATACGCGTTTGCCAAAGAATAATAATTACTGAGGTTTTCAGGCTCTATAGCTATTCTTTGTTTTATGGATTCGATGATTTTTTCAGGTGATAAATTTTCCATACTATCCTCTTTATGCAAAATAATACCTGAAAAGTACATGAATTTACAGAATGTAAATATGGCTTAATTTAGCATCGAAAAATTTTATTGATGATACCAGCTGCTTTTGATAAGCTATAAGACATAAATCGGTGAACTAATTTG
>JAQUTS010000002.1:0-19493 GCA_028694275.1 Candidatus Gastranaerophilales bacterium | reverse complement strand
TAGAGGAAAAATAAATGACACAACTTATCAGTGCAAGAAATGGCCAAATTACCCCTGAAATGGAAGAAATAGCCATTAAAGAGGGAGTTTCTCCAAAAGAATTAATGCAAAAAGTAGCCGCGGGCAAAGTTTGCATTTTGAAAAACATTAACCACAAAAACTGTATCCCCGTTGCAATAGGGGAAGGGATGAGTATAAAAATCAATGCAAATATAGGTACATCAAGAGACAGAAGCTCTAATGAAGAAGAGCTTGAAAAACTCAAAGTTGTTCAAGAGACAGGTGCTGACGCCGTTATGGACCTTTCAACAGGGATGAATATTGATTCTACAAGACAGGCAATTTTGAAAGAGTGTTATATTCCTATCGGAACCGTTCCTATTTATCAAGCGGGAAAAGAAGCTATGGACGGGCATGGTAGTATTTTGGATCTTGATAAAGATAAGTTTTTCTCAGATATCGAAAAACACTGCCGTGACGGTGTTGATTTTATTACGGTTCACTGCGGGGTTACTCGTCAGGTTGTTAATTTCCTTCGTGAGCAAGGACGTATTTGCGATATCGTAAGCCGCGGCGGGTCTTTTCTTGCTGCTTGGATTATCGGTAATAATCGCGAAAATCCTCTTTATGAGTTTTATGATGATTTGCTTGATATAGCAAAAACATACGATACAACTTTATCATTGGGTGATGGACTTCGTCCCGGAGCAGGTGCTGATGCAGGTGATAGAGCTCAAGTTGCAGAGACTCTTTATCTTGGCGAACTTGTGAGCCGTGCCCGTAAAGCAGGTGTTCAAACAATGGTTGAAGGCCCGGGACATGTGCCTTTGAATAAAATCCCTTCAATGATAGAAACTATCAAATACCTTACAGACGGAGCTCCGTTATATGTTCTTGGGCCATTGGTGACTGATATTGCACCTGGCTATGACCATATTACAGCTGCTATCGGCGGGACTTTGGCTGCATATCATGGGGCTGATTTCTTGTGTTATGTTACACCTTCTGAGCATTTGGGATTGCCTAATGCCGAGCAGGTCAAACAAGGTATTATTACTTGTAAGCTTGCTGCTCATGCCGCTGATGTTGCAAAAGGACGCCCTCAATCAGTAGAGCGTGACAGACAAATGTCAATTGCAAGAAAAGCTCTTGATTGGGAAACTCAAAAAAAATATGCTCTTGATAAAACAGTTTTTGAGCATATTGAAACAGGAGAACCTTGCACAATGTGCGGAAAATATTGTAGTATGAAACTTATCAACGACTACTTGTAAAAATCATAATGGAGCAAAAAACCATCAAAGAAATTATCGCCGAATTGGAACAAAAAATAGAAAATTCTGCCGAGTATGAAGACTTTTACGGATTGGCTCAGGCGTATTTTGATGATGGCCAATATGATAAAGTTCGAGATATTGTCCAAAATAAGCTTTTTATCAAATTTCCGGATAATCCGCCAAATTATTATATTTTTGGTCAGGTTTTGGCAAAACAGGGCAAATATGATGAGGCTATAAGCAAATTATACAAGGCTCTTGAGTTGTCTCCCGATTATATTGATGCAAAAGTGACTTTGGGAAGAATTCTATACCACAAAGGCCGCTATGAAAACGCTTTTGGGGTTTTGTTACCTCTTTTGGAGGCGGTTCCCGATAATCGTGATGTAAGATTTTATTTGGGAATGATTTATTCCATCAAAAACTACCAAGAAGAAGCTATTTCTCACCTTAAGTACATTATCGAAAAAATCGACAAGCGTGATATAGAAGCGTATTTCAATATGGGGCTTGCTTATTCGATTTTGTGCTGGTATCAAGAAGCTATTTGGTCATACAAAGAAGTTTTCAAGCTGCAACAAGAGCATCCTGAGGCTCGTTATGCGATAGCTTATGTTTATTATTGCCTGAAAGACTACGAAAGTGCTTTGCGTCAGTTGAATGCAGGCATTCAGATGACCCGAGAAAACGAAGATTTGTTTTGGCTAAAAGGTCAAATTTGCTATGAGCAAGGCAAATATAACGATGCAATGCTGAATTTTGAGCAATCATTAAGAGCAAATCCTGATAATGTCAAGGCTTATCCTGATTTAGCTAAAACATATATGGCTATGGGGTTGCAGGATTTTGCTATTGAGTATTATTTGATGGCTACCCAAAAAAACCCTTCCAATGAAGAAAACTACTTGGAATTGGCTAGGATTTACGAAAAGAAAAAAGCGTTTGATCTTGCAATCAAATATTATGATTTGACTGTCAAAAAGAATGAGCAATTGATTAGCGGGTATATTGGCCTTGGATATTGTTACAAGCAAAAACAAGAATTTGACAAGGCTTTGGGGTATTTTGAGCGAGTGAGCTCGATGACGCAGAATGTTCCGCAGATTCATTTTGAGATTGCAGATTTGAATAAGGTGAAAAACGATTTCGAGGAGGCTGCCAAGCACTATACGGATTCGTTGAGCCTGAAACCCAATAACCCTAAGGCATATTATGAATTGGCGCAGATTTATAAACTCAAAAATGAGTACGATACCGCCAAATTATATGTCAAAGAAGCAATTTCGATTGCACCTGATGATGCGCGCAGTCATGTTCTTTTGGGGCAAATATGTGTGGCACTTCAGGAAGATAAAGAGGCGGAGCAGGCTTTTCGTAAGGCTTTGCGCTTTGATGGTGCAAATGCAAAGGCACTTCATTATCTTCTTGATGTTTATAAGGGACAAAAAAAATTCAATCAGGCCAAAGACTTGCTTGTCCGCTTTGTGAAACGCAATGGTTTGGATGAGATTTATGCGAATGAATTAAGGGAGTTGAAAATTTTGACTCTTAATCCTATAATGAAGTTCTTGGTCAGGCGGTGATTTAGCCGTTGTCCTGAATTTGGTTCAGGGATTTGCCAAAGAGGGCAAAGTGGGCAAGATGCTGAAATAAATTCAGCATGACGATAAATTTAATATTTTTTCAAATATATGGGGCGTTATGCCCACGGCGAGCACGGGAGCCGATTATAAAATATGAACCAACTGTGCTAACCAAAAATTGAAAATTAATACGATAATTATGGGGCGTTAGCGCAGTTGGTAGCGCACAACACTGGCAGTGTTGGGGTCAGGGGTTCGAATCCCCTACGCTCCATAAAAAAGTCCATCTCTTCAAGAGGTGGACTTTTTATTTGCGGATTTTTGCCACACTGTGCGGGGATTGGCGGATTGTTGAGGGTAAAGAGAATTTAAATTTGAGAGAAATTTGTTCGATTTTGGGCGGAATTCTCTTTTAGGGTTTTTAGTACCCCCAATGGTCATATTCAACAAAGACATGTCAATGAAGAAAAGGGCTTAAAAATATTCAATAGCTTTTTTATAATATTTTAAAGGAGCTTTACATTGATTTTTATTTTTCATAAAATTGGATTATTATATTTGTATAGGTTGCAAGGTTTAATTTTAGAATTGTCAAATAATATATCTCAATTTTTAAATTCTCAAAATTCTGACGGTTGGAACGTGATTAAAAAAGTTTTAATTTTTTTAATCACGCGTAGTCCTCAAATTTTTACATATATAGCTATATTTTTCATTTCTCTTGCTTATGAACGTTCAAATGGTGTGTTTTGGGACTTCTTTAATAAATTTTTTGTAATTTCCTTGATTTTATATTTTTTGAGCTTAATGTTAGAACATGTAATTATAAAGCCAGAATCAATAGATAATCTTAAAAAAGAAATTAAAAAACTTAAAAAACAAATCTGTGATACGGAGCTTTTTTATTTTCAAAATGCAAAAGAAAAAGCTTTAAGTGAAATAAGGTCTAAATTAAAGGATGAACAACCTGTTGATGTTGTAGATTATTTCCATGAATTACTTGCGATAATTGCACAAGTTAATAGATTTACAGCTGAAGAAAGAATTACAGTATTTTCTTTTGATTCAGAGAATGAAGATCAAGTTATTATGCTTGGCAGATATTCTGAAAACAGAACCTTTAATGGAAAAGGTAGGGGAATACATTCAACTAGACAAGGCAGTATTTCAAAAGCCCTAAAAAGTCCTGATAGATATAGTTACAAAAATAATTTTCCAGAGGAAGAGGAAGAATATAAAAAAGAATTAAAGAATAATGAAAATATGACCGATATAGATATTAATAGCTTAAGAATGAAAGCAAGAACCATCGGTTCTTTTATGTTACATAATTCACAAGGTCATGACCAAATTGCTATAATGGTCTTAGAGAGCCTAAAAAAAGAAAGCCCTGTTTTAACAGAAGAAAAGTCTAGAAATATTTACAATTGTTTTAAAAAAGAGTTAGCTAATTTTGTGCAAGAAATTATAGATTTAAACGTTACACCAATAGGTAATGCTAATAATGAATTGGAGTATTAAAAAAGGAAAATGGAACATAATTTAAGAGATATTATTTTATACATATGCAAAAAATACCCTCATAAGAATGAGCTTTCTAATGCAAGATTAACAAAATTGGTTTATTTATCTGATTGGAAAAATGTTCTTAATAACGGAAGACAATTGAGTGGAATAGATTGGATATTTAATCATTATGGTCCTTTTGTAGATGATGTATTGCAAGAGGCACAATTTAATGATGATCTTTTTACTGTATCATATGAAAAAACAATTTATGGGAATTTAAAACAAGTTATAAATATTAGAAAAAACATTGAAACTGAAATAGATGAAGATGATCTTTTGGATGCCAATGCAAGGGGCATTATTAATGCTGTGATTGAAAAAACCAGTCCGAAATCATGGAATCAATTCATTCAAATGGTTTATTCTACATATCCTGTATTAACTTCTGAAAAAGGAACTCATCTTAATTTAATAGAATTAAGAAAAAAATACAAAGATACACAAGAAAACTTGAAAAATTTGAAACAAGCATGATAAAAATTAAGTTAAAGCATTTTTTATCTTAACTTTATTAAGGTTTCCTGCTCCGCCCAATCCAGAGTCTTAACCTTAAACAGCTTTTGCACCGTAAGGTCAGCAGGCTGTCGCCCTTCCAGTATAGATTCTGTGATTCTTGGCGACAAAAATCTCAACCGTAGAACATCTCTTATGTAAGAACTGTCGTTTAGGCTTTCAAGTAGCTGAATATCCTTACTGCTTTTGGCTTTACCCTCGTCCAATAGCTTGTTCCAATAATAACTTTTGGCAATGATTTTCACAAGAAATGGATTGATTTTTGCCTTAGGACTTTGGGCATTGTCGATTATCAAGGCTCCGCTTTGAGAAGTTGAGTGAATTTGGATATTTTTGATTATTTCAATAGCCTCATCCTCTTTCGATGACTGTATGTTAGCAATTGTTTTCAGTAACCTGTTTTTGCAGAGAATAATTTTGACCCTATCCGAATACAAAATAGCTTTGCTCAAAACCTCTCTGGCAAAATCATTTTGTACCTTATAATCGGATAATTTTTGCAAAATTTCTTTCTGTTGTGCAATATCAAGCTCTGAAATATATGTCTGAATTGTCTTTTCATCTTTCAGGAATGTATCGACCTCAGTTTTGATACAATTTTCTATTTCTTCTGCAGGGACTTTGCTGATAGAACCTGCATTTTGTCTGTCGCATTGAAGTACCGCCTGGCTGACATAGTATCGATAGCGTTTATTTCGTGTGTTGCTGTGAGAGGGTGTCATTTTATTTCCTTTATCATCAAATAGCTTGCCCGACAAGAATGAACCTGATTTTCTCGTTACCAAAGATTGTTTGAGATGACAATTTTGAGCCAATAACTCTTGTACTTTGACAAAAACTTTTTCATCAATAATTCCATCATGTTCTCCCTTGTAATCCTCTCCTTTGTGGCTGACCAAGCCTATATATGTTTTATTTGAGAGGATTCTGTATAAATTCCCCCTGCTGAAGGACTTTCCATTTTTGGTTTTTATTTCGTTTTCATCAAGGTAATATTTCAGATTCGGAACAGATTTTAATTCTAGATATTTTTCAAAAATTGTACGGATAGTTTTAGTCCCGTTTGGCTCTGGGATTAGTTTCTTATTTTCGATTTTGTATCCTATCGCGGCGGGTCCACCTGTCCACATTCCTTTTTTGCGTGAAGCAGCTTTTTTATCCCGAATCCGTTCACCTGTAACCTCTCGCTCAAATTGGGCGAAGGATAGAAGAATATTGAGTGTCAGTCTGCCCATACTTGTTGTGGTGTTGAACTGTTGAGTTATGGATACAAAAGTAACCGATTGCTTATCAAATATTTCGACAATTTTGGAAAAATCCATCAGAGATCTGGTGAGGCGATCAATTTTGTAGACAAGCACAGTATCGACTTTTCCGTGTTGAATATCTTGGAACAATTCTTTTATTGCTGGGCGTTCAATATTACCACCGGAAAATCCGCCGTCATTGTATTGTTTGTCGATTAGTATCCAGCCTTCGTGCTGTTGTGATTTAATATACGCTTCACAGGCTTCGCATTGTGCATCGAGGGAATTGAAGTCTTGTTCCAGTCCTTCTTCGGAAGATTTTCGGGTGTAGATTGCGCATCGGACAACTTTTTTGTTCATTTTTTCACCCCGAAAAATACTTTGCCATTCCACCTTGTACCTGTGATTTCATTTGCTATTGCGGACAGGCTTTTATATGTTTTATTGTTGTATTCGAAGCCTTTCTCAAGAGCTATAACTTCATGCTTTCTGCCTTGGTATTCGCGGATGAGTTTTGTTCCTGCTTTAATTTCTATGTTTTGTGATGTGGAGATATTTTCGATTGAGATTTGTTTATTTTGGGCAAGTTCTGCGGCTATTTTTTCAAGTTTTTTCTTCGCGGAGGCGGATAATCCGCCGTATTTTTTTGCTTGTAATTCCCAAGAAAGATGTTGGATAAGAAATGTAGTTTTTGCATGAGCCGATGGCTCAGTTTTGAAAACTTTGTACCAATTTTTGATAAGTTCTTCTCTCGATAAATTTTGCAGTTCTTGTATCATGCTGTTTCCTTTTTGTGACAGCATTAATCACTCTAAGGACGAAAAGAGTCAAGTTTTTTGAGGCAACTTTATGCTTTAGAAATTGTGACTTTATTTTTATATTCCATTTTAGCGTAATAATTCATAATATTACGTATAAGGATTTGTTTTTTTGTTAAACTTTATATATAAATAAGAGATTCATATTTGCGTGTTTGAATGTAATTCTCAAAGAACCGATTATAAAAGATTAACAGTTTTAAGTGAGGTAATTTATAGTGAGCCAACAAATTTTAGTAGATTTTCAGCCTAAAATCAATTTTGCTTGTCATCAAAATGACATCGCTATATTAAGGGAATTACTTATTACTAACACAACACAAATTCCTTGGAAAAATGTAAAAGTTCAATTGTCTTCGATACCAGCTTTTATTAAGCCTAAAATCTGGTTTATTGAACAGCTTGATTCAAATGAACAAAGGGAAATTAAAGATCGTCATATAGAACTTGATGCTCAATTTTTATTGAACCTTACCGAGGCTATGAATGGTGAAATAAACATTCGCTTAGAAGTGGATGGGGAATTTGTTGCAGATATAAAACAGTCAGTACAATTATTAGCTTTTAATGAATGGGGAGGTGCTAACTATATTCCTGAATTATTGGGAGCTTTTGTAACGCCTAATGCCAAAGGGATTGATGCTATTCTTGGAGAAGTTGGAACTCTTCTTCAACAAAAGGGGAAAAATGGAGCCATAAATGGATACAAAGATAAAAGTGCTTCAAGAGTTTGGGAAATGGTCTCTGCATTATACGCTGTGATTGCAAAACAAGGAATTACTTATTGTTTGCCTCCTCAGAGTTTTGAGAAAAATGGTCAGAAAATACGTATCCCCAATAGTATACTTGAAGATAAGGTCGCCACTTGTTTGGATACGAGTCTTTTATTTGCATCTGCAATAGAACAAATGGGGCTTTATCCGATAGTAGTTTTACTTAAAGAACACGCTTTTGTTGGTGTATGGTTAAAGCCGACATCATTGGGAAGTTTGATTGTAGACGATGCTGAATCACTGCGAAAACGTATTCAATTAAAAGAACTTCTCGTTTTTGAGACTACTACTGTTACTCATTCGCCAGCGATTGCTTTTTCAGCAGCAACTCGTCTTGCGGAAGAAAAATTGGCTTATGGTCAAGATGATGAATTTGAATTAATGCTTGATGTTCATTTGGCTCGTTCTCACCAAATTAGACCTTTATCTTTTGGTGGAAAGGATTCTTCAATACAAGCAAATCTATTAGAAGGGACTTCAATATCGGCCCAAAACCTTGAGCTTGGTTTGGAATTTGCTCCAGAAGATTTGCCTGATTTTAGCGAAGAGTCGAATCTTGATGATGCAGGTGAGTTGACAAGTGCAACGAGATTAAATATTTGGCAAAAAAAGTTATTGAATTTGTCCCCCTCTAATCCTTTGCTTCATTGCAAGATCACTCAAAGCAATTTAGCTTTACTATGTCCTGATCCTGCCAAAATGGAAGATGCTTTGGCAAGTGATATTAAATTGTCACTAGTTGCGGCTGAAAGAGTACTGAAAACAAAAATAGATTCTGAGTTAAGGGCTTTGCGTACTGGAGAAACCCTTTGGGTTCAGCAGGCTCAAGAAGCACTTCAAAGTAAACAACTTTTGGTAAATGTTCCTGAGGCAAAATTATCAAATCAACTTGTGGCACTGTTTAGAAAAACAAAAACTGTATTGGAAGAAGGTGGTGCAAATACTCTGTATCTAGCTGTAGGTTTTTTAAATTGGCGTAAAAAAGATAAAACTGACAAAGTTTATCATGCGCCGCTTATTTTATTGCCGGTGAAGCTGGAAAGGGCTTCTGTTAGTAGTGGGGTTAAATTAGTTGCGCATGAAGATGAACCGAGATTTAATACTACATTATTGCAAATGTTAAAACAGGATTTTGATATATCTATCCCTTCTTTGGAAGGTGAGCTTCCAACAGATGATAGTGGATTGGATGTGCCTGAAATATGGAATCGAGTACGCCGGGCTATAAAAGAAGTCGATGGCTTTGAGGTTGTAGAGGAAGTAGTATTGGGGCACTTTTCTTTTAATAAGTATCTAATGTGGAAAGATTTGATTGATCGAACTGATTCACTAATGGAGCATCCGTTAGTGGCATATTTGATTGATCGTGATGCTCCTCCTCCAGAAGACGGTGGATTTGTAGAACCATCTCAGTTGGATGAACTTTATAAGCCAGAAGATTTTTTTGCACCATTGCCTTTAGATTCATCTCAGTTGGCTGTACTTGCAGCTGCAGATAAAGGTAAAAGTTTTGTTATTGAAGGCCCCCCAGGAACGGGAAAGAGTCAAACTATTACAAATTTGATTGCTCATTTGATGGCAAAAGGAAAGACAGTATTGTTCGTCTCTGAAAAAATGGCAGCTTTGGAAGTAGTATATAGACGTTTGGAACAAGTTGGTTTAGGACGTTTTTGTCTACAACTACATTCAAATAAAGCGAATAAAAAAGATGTTCTTAATCAACTACGTCTTTCTTGGGATGGTGCATCTTCTAATAATTTAACTGATTGGCAGGCAACTGCAAGAGATTTGCTTCGATTGAGAAATGATTTGAATCAAGTGGTTAAAACACTTCATCAACCAGGGACAAATGGTCTTACACCGCATTATGCTATGGGGGTAAGTATTCAGCATGGAAAATTATGTCAGTTAGTTCAACTTGAGTGGCCGTCACCAGAGTTTCATGATGTGGAGACATATCAATCCATAAAAGAATTAGTTCACCAGTTACAGATTCAAGCTGGTCAATGTTTTTCATTATTTGAATCAGAAGTTTTTCGAAATATTTTAAATTCAAAATGGGATCCGTCTTGGCAAAAAGCTATTGTTGTAGAGGCACAGGCTCTTTCTAAAGCAGTTAAACAAGTGCTAGAGATGGGTCATTTGTTTTTGAAAACAGCAAATATTCCTATGGTTTTGAACGAAACAATTCAAGAACTTAGTCATTTGCATGAATTAGCTTTGCTATTAAGTGATGCATCGTTACAGAATGCTAATTACGCTTTTTGCGATAATGGTATGGATAAAATCGAAGCATTAGAAGAAGCAATTCAACATTTAACAGCATATATAAAAGCCAAAGAATCTTTGTCTTGTGATTGTCCAGCTGATATTTGGAAATACATAGATGGTGAATCGTTAGCTTTAGAATGGGACATTGCGGAACGAAAGTGGCTTTTACCACGTTTCATAGAAAAATTTGGTATTAAACAAACATTTAAAAACGCTGGCATTAAAGGGAATATAAATATGCCCAAAGATGCTAAATTAATCCAAAAACTAAGACAACATGGAAGTATTTTAGAGGGGTTAAATAATCTGCTCAATGATGTTCATGTTTGGGAAATAGAGCATTCCAATATTGAAGAATTGGAAAAATCTTCAATATTGGCTCGTAGATTAAGGCAGCTTGCTAGTAAATTTGCAGATACTCCTGAATCTTTAAGTAAAATCAGAAAAGGTTTAGATAGTTTATTAAAAGATGGACGAGAACTACTTGCTCCAGATGGACGCTTTGGTCAAATCTTGAACGATTTTATTGAGGCATATCAAATATTTGATAACAGCTATAAACGGATGTTAAATTTGAGCTTTTCATCCGAAATAATAGAAGAATTACCTGAAGAATTTTTGAAACCAAAACAGACCTGTAAGGAATTATTGAGTCAAGCTCTTGAAATATCTAGCAAAGAAGGTGATTTAAAGGAATGGTGTAATTGGCAACGTTATAAACAAGAGGCAATACAATATGGCCTTTCACCTCTTATTTCGGTTATCGAACAACGTTATATCGAGGTTTCTGAAATAGAACAAGCATTTGAGGCTGGATACTGCCAATGGTGGTCTCAAGCTATAATGACAAATAATACAATTTTAAGAGAATTTTCAAGTGCGCAGCATATGGATAAGATTGCACGTTTTTCAAAATTAGATGATGAATTACAGGAATTAACCTTGGCCTATATATCTGCATCTTTATCGGGAGGAATTCCTAAACGTGAAGAAGCCAGCTTGCCGTCAGATTGGAAACTAATTCAACGTGAAATGCAAAAACAGCGACAAATCAAGGCTGTGCGCCAATTAATTTGTGAAGCGAATGGTGCAGTGAAAAAACTTGCACCTTGTATGATGATGTCTCCGTTGTCAATCGCTCAATATTTACCTGTAGCTCAAGATACTTTTGACGTTGTTATCTTTGATGAAGCGTCTCAAATAACTGTTTGGGATGCCATAGGAGCTCTTTCAAGAGGCAGTCAAGTAATTGTAGCTGGAGATCCAAAGCAAATGCCTCCATCAAACTTTTTTGGTCGTTCTGTAGAATACAATGAGGATGAGTCAGGAGTTGAAGAGGATTTGGAAAGTATTTTGGATGAGTTAATAGGTTCAGGAGTTCCAACTTTGAGACTTAATTGGCATTATCGTTCACGTTGTGAAAGCTTAATAGCCTTTTCTAATGATAGATATTATGACGGCAGCTTAGTAACCTTTCCAGCTGTTAGTACTGATCAAAAAGCTGTTTCACTTGTGAGTGTAAATGATGGTGTGTATGCCAGAGGAGCTAGAACTAATGAGAAAGAAGCTAAGGCTCTGGTCCAAGAATGCGTGAGACGTTTAAAACATTCAGATCCACTGATTCGAAATAAAAGCATTGGTATTGTCACCTTCAATTCAGATCAGCAAAAACTTATTGAAGATTTGTTAGATGAAGAAAGAAATAAATATCCTGAATTAGAGCCATCATTTAATACTGATAACCCTGATGCGGTATTTGTTAAAAATTTAGAGACGGTTCAAGGTGATGAACGAGATGTTATTCTTTTTAGTGTAACATATGGACCGGATATAACAGGCAAAGTTAGTATGAATTTTGGACCGTTGAATCGCTCGGGAGGTGAAAGACGTCTTAATGTTGCATTTACTAGGGCTAAATATGAAATGGTTATTTTTTCTTCATTGCAAGCTGATCAAATTGACTTAAATAGAACCAAAGCTCAAGGTGTTGCCGATCTTAAATATTTTCTGCAATACGCAAAACAAGGAAAGTCTGCATTAGGAACTTTTGTAACACGTTCATTAGGCGGGTTTGAATCTCCTTTTGAACAAGAAGTAGCTAATGCTATGCGTCAAAAAGGATGGATGGTTCATACTCAAATTGGCGCATCTTCATATCGCATAGATTTGGCTATAGTACATCCCGATAAGCCTGGAGCTTATTTGGCTGGGATTGAATGTGATGGAGCTACATATCATCGTTCTGCTACGGCTAGAGATAGGGACAAATTACGTCAAGCTGTACTTGAGAATTTAGGATGGAAAATACTACGTGTTTGGTCTACAGACTGGTGGATAAATAAAAAAGGTTCAATTGAAGAACTTCATTTGGCCTTATCTAATATTCTTGAATCATCAAAATCATTAGACAGAGTTTAAAAATTCTCGATTTGTCAAAGCTATGGAAGTATAATGTGCAGAATAAATATAAAAAATCTCTAATTTATCTTAAAGGTGAAAATCAAACAGAGAATGTTCAAAGTATTAATCGTATTGGCGATAAATATAATGTAACTTTCAACAATGGTAAGACCTTTACGTATAATGCAAGTAATGTCCGAATAATTGAGTCCGCTTTAAATACTCCAAAATCTCGTGATTGCTTTGAATATCTTAGAGACATTGCTGAAGCCATAGGGCTCAGGGCAGAAGTTGAAGCTGGAAAAATAGTAAATATTCTGTCCCATAACTATTCAAAAATTAATTTTGTACATCCAAATAGTATGCTAACGGCATTCCTTAGTGGAAAATTATCGGAAACGAAGCCGGAAAAACAAAAATTAGCATATCGCAAACATTTTTTTAATAAAAAGCCCCAAGACAATTATTCAATAATAACAGATACTATATATCCTTTTGGTTTCAATGCGAGTCAAAAAGATGCTGTTGAAAAAGCATTATCTAACCAACTAAGTATTATTGAAGGTCCGCCTGGAACCGGCAAAACCCAAACAATTCTAAATATTATTGCGAACGCTGTAATGAGAGGCGAGAGTGTTGCTATAGTCTCCAGTAATAATTCTGCAACAAAAAATGTTCTCGATAAACTTCAAAAATACAATGTTGATTTTATCGCAGCGTATTTGGGAAATACAAATAACAAAAGGGAATTTATTGACGCACAAAAATCATTGCCTACTATGATGGGTTGGAGCCTAACTCCAGAAACCATTTCCGCACTGCAGCAAAGACTTAAAATTCTTTATATCGACTTACAAGAAAAACTTGCCAAACAAAATGAATTGTCTGCACTCAAACAAGAATTATCAGCCATTGAAATCGAATCAAAATATTTTTTACAATATTTTGAAAGCTTTTATTATATAGAGCCACAAGCAGTACAGAAATTTATTATTCCTGAAAAAGCACTGAAAATGTGCTTATTATGCGAAACATATAGGGATGCACAAGAGAACAAGGGTATTATCGGGCTAATTAAACATATTTTAGAATTTTTAATATTTTGGGATAGACGTAAATCACTAATCCGAAAATTACTTAAAAATTATTCGCAGGATTATCTTATAGCCGTTTTTCAAAAACGTTTTTATGACATTAAAATTGCAGAGCTTACCAAGCGCGTTTCGAGTTTAAAGGACGAACTGAAGCTATTTAACTTTGGGGCAAAAATGAGTGAGTATTCTGAACTTTCAGCAAAACTTTTCCGTTCAAAGCTTGCCGGAAAATATGCCAATAAAAGTCGTAAGATTTATGTCGTTGATGATCTTTGGCAAAATTCTGAAGAATTTATTAAAGATTATCCGGTAATTTTAAGTACGACATATTCGCTCCGCAGTAGTTTATCAAAAAACGTAATGTATGATTATGTGATTGTTGATGAGTCTTCGCAGGTTGATTTATGCACGGGAGCTCTTGCTTTATCCTGTGCGAAGAAGGCTGTTATTGTTGGGGACTTAAAACAACTTCCGAATGTTGTAGATTCAAATGCTGCAAATAAAACTGATGCTATTTTCGCAAAATATGATTTGCCTGAGGTATATCGTTATAAAAAACATAGTTTATTATCTTCTATAACCACTATGTTCCCTGAAGCACCAAACACACTTCTTCGCGAACATTATCGATGTCATCCCAAAATCATAGAATTTTGCAATAAAAAATTCTATGATAAGCAGCTTATTATTTTGACTGAAACAAAGGCAGAATATAATCCATTGATTTTATATAAAACTGTAGAGGGGAATCACGAACGAAATAGAGTCAATCAAAGGCAAATTGACATCATTAAGGAAGAAATTATTCCTCAGCAGAAATTAAATACAATGGACGGTTCACTCGGCATAGTGACTCCGTATCGCAATCAAACAAATGCTCTTCAGAAAGCATTTGCTGAAATGAATGTTAAAGCCGATACAGTTGATAAATTCCAAGGACAAGAAAATGCGGTGATCATTCTTTCTACGGTTGATAATGAAATTACAGAATTTGCAGACAATGCAAACAGATTGAATGTTGCTGTATCTCGTGCAGTCAATCAATTAATTGTTATTGTGAATAATAACGATTCACTTCAAGATACGAATATAGGCGATCTAGTGCGATATATTGAATATAATAATTTTGAAGTTATTGATAGTAAGGTTTATTCAGTTTTTGATTATTTGTACAAAAACTATGCTGAACATAGACGGAAGTTCCTTGCAAAACACAAACAAGTATCAATATATGACAGCGAAAATCTGATGAATATATTACTTGAAAGTATATTAGAAGATAAAAAGTTTAATGGTCTTGGTGTATCAGTTCATGTTCCTCTAAAAATGATAGTCCGCGATACTAGCCTGATGACACAAGAAGAACAAAGATATGCGATGAATGAAATGACTCATGTGGATTTTCTTATTTTTGACACAATAGATAAATCACCACGTCTTGTTATCGAGGTAGATGGTGTAAGATTTCATACAGAAGGAACGCGACAATCAGAGCGTGATGCAATGAAGAATGATATCCTTAATAAATATGGTTTGCCGATATTGAGGCTTAGAACCGACGGAAACAATGAGCGTAAACAGATAACAGAGCTTCTTGATTGTTTGCAAGGTAAAAAAGAGTTTGTTGGTGTAGTAAATATTGATATTGCTAATGATACGACTTAGGTGACGATTTAGCACTCAACCTCTTTTTAATAACACCCAATATTAACTGCCTTATGCCCATATCTGTCTTTCAATAGATCGCAGATCGTAGCTATTTTGCGCTGTTTATTCTCACCTTGTGCAAAAATAGACAACTGCTCTTCTTGTTCTGCTATCAAATTCTCAAGATAAACCCCTGAGCTTCTGTACATAACAGCGGAGCTATAATTTCGTGCGAGTAAGTCATCAATTACCTTGTATATTTCAAATTCGCAATTACTTGGTGTCGGCAGAGTAAATTTTTCGACAATAATCCTAAAATCCTTTGTCCTAAGCATAAGTCCGACTACATTTGCTTTCATCTTGAGTCTGCGCAACTTGGCGCAAGCTCTGTGAGAGTGGTAATGAAGGTCGTTTTTTATTTGTGCAGCGTCACTCGTGCAACTGGCAAAAGAACTCGTTTTTTGGATTGACTTTGGCAAGTGAAACACGTTATCGACAGGGCTGATACAGTGCCCCATGAGTTCTTCTTTGAGCTCTAAACCTTTTTTGCCAAGCAATCTTTGTATAACAGAATTATCCATTGCCACAAACTGAGAAGCTGTTCTGACTCCGTACTTGCTCATCAAAGCAGAGGTGTTTTTGCCGACGCCCCAAATGTCTGACAAGCTTGTTAATCTCAGAAGTTCAGAAGTCCCTTTCGTACCGATTTGATAAACTCCAAAGCTACTTTTGGCTCTTTCTGTGGCGAGCTTGGCAAGTACCTTTGTAGGGGCTATTCCAACTGATACAGGTATGCCAATTTCTTCCATAATATGTTTTTGGATGTCCTGTGCAATCTCAAAATATGACTTGCGATAAAGCCTTCTGAGCCCTGTCAAATCCAAAAAAGCCTCATCTATAGAATACTCTTCCACATCAGGTGTGTAGTTGCGAAGAGTTGCCATAATGCGCTGTGAAATCTCTCCATATAACCCTAATCTTCCTTGGATATAGACAATGCCCTTGAATTCTTTCTTCGCCATAAAGACAGGCATACCCATCCTGACTCCGAGCTCTTTAGCTTCCTTTGAACGCGCCACTACACACCCGTTGTTGTTGGATGTGACGCAGATAGGTTTCCCTATCAATTTTGGGTTCATAAGCTGCTCACAGCTTGCATAAAAGTTGTTGCAATCCACTAATGCTATAACTGCCATAACCGTTCCTTACAAATGTCTTACCACGCCTGTCACTACCCCAAAGATAGTGAGTTCATTTTGTGCTCGTATTATCGAATAATTTGAGTTTGCAGGTTCTAAATACACATCACTTCCTTTTTGCCTGAAGGTTTTGAGGGTATATTCGCCATCCACGCAAGCAAGCACAACTTCGCCGTCTTTTGCCGATGAACACTTGCGAACAATTACTTGGTCACCCTCGAAGATACCGAGTTCAATCATTGAGTCACCGCTCACATTGAACATAAAAGTCGAAGGATTGTTGAGCTTGAATTCATTATCAAGCGACACACGTTTTTCGATATAGTCTTCCGCAGGAGAAGGAAAGCCGGCTTTTACGGGGGATTCGTAAAGCACGGCTCCAAAATGATGGGTAGGAATATAAAACTTGTTGTTTTCTTCTTGAATAAAGCCGAATTCTTTCAGCTTATTGAAATACTGCCATACAGAGTTTTTGTGCTTGAAGCCAAAATCCTTTGCAATAATCTCAAAGCTAGGTAATGGCTGCGTAGCATACCTTTCTTTGAGTTTATCGAAGAATGTTTTTTGTTTTTCTGTAAGCATACATGTCATTATAGACATTTGTCTATAAATGTCAAGAAGGCGTGCAGAATAAATTTTGAAATACACATTCGGACACAAAGCGACCTATTTTTAGGCTTCTGAGCTAACATCACTACTGTTAGAAAATAAGGAGTCAATAAATGGAACCAAAAACACCTATCAAAGCAGCCTTGAATGAAGTTTGTGATTTTTTAGAACAATTGTCCAACGATAACAAAACCCTCAAACTCAAAGCATATAGGCCGTCAAAAATAGAAGCGAAGTTATTCCTTGATTATTTTTCTTGGGAAGACGGCAGTGCAAAGCAAAATTTTGAAGCCTTTTACTCAAAAGAGTTGCAGATATTGGATGAATGGCTTGGAATCTATTGTGCAGAGAATAAATGTACGATAGAGGCGGCTTTATCAAGAATAATTGACGGAATATTATAAAATTAGGCAATTTTTTGATGTAACTTGTTTTTATATAAGTAAGGGTAGTCGCGCATGCGAAAATTAAGGTTATGTCAAAAGTGGTCAGTCAGGTTTTGTATTACAATCAGACTCAGCAATATCCTAGTATTCAGCAGGATTACAAGGATGTACAAAAGCACGTGCAAAAAACTGATTCCGCTGATGCGACTGTCGAAAAGGCTGCCCTCGAATCTATCCCTATATTTAGACGTGTTGCCTCACTACCCGACCAAATTCAACAAGGCAACGCACTCCCGGCCCTTGGAGTTGCAGGACTTGCCTTTATTAATATTGAAGAAGATATGCGAGATATTAAGAGTGCAGGAAGCCAGATTTATGGATTATTCAGTAAAAATCACAAGCACGTCGACCCTTATGTACGAGCAACTCATCAACATTCTTTCTCGTTTTTCCGTGGAACATTGATTGAAGAATGGCTACATAAAAAAATTGATGGCGGAAACAAAGTCGCTCAAAAATTGTATCAAATGGATGATACTCTTTTGAATACAAAATTTGGAGAAAAACTCCAAAACTTTTTTGGTATAGAAAGAATTGATTCACGAAGAGTTGACGCCATCAAAGATTATAAAGGAGTAAAGGCTCGTGCATACCAATTTAAAAGCGCCAAATTAGGCGGGGAAATAACAGCTAGAGCTTTACAAAGATTGCCACTATTAAGTGTTGCGGCAGTCGCATTGCTAGAAGTGCCAAAAATCTTTAATGTAATGGGAAAAGGTGACAATTTGGGTGAAAACATTACTTCAACTGTCAAGCAAACAGCAAGTTCTGCACTTAATGCTACTTCAACCCTTGCCGGAATAGGTTACGGTGGAGCAATCGGTGCCAAATATTGTGGTGCGGCAGGTTCTCTCATCGGAATGGGAGTTGGTGCTGTTTTTGGCAGTATGACGTCTAAGAAAATTCAGGAAGTTATTTCTTAGGTTCTATACCAAAATGTTCAAGAGCCTCAGTAAAATAATCTTTGATTCCAGGGTCTTTTGTGTTTTTTTCGAGTTCAACTAGTTCAACTTTGTCGCCTTCAGATAAATTCAACTTTCCTTTTTTGATAGAAAGTAAAAAATCGTATGCTGTTCTATCAGTTTTATCTATACCTTTAGGCAAAGCCTTGAAATTTTGCCTTTGATTTCTATTATTTGAAACTGCCGGATTGAATCCTGTAATCATAACTTTCCCTCGCTCTTAGGTGGTTTTCTTGGATTATTGGCAGCTCGCCCTTCTTCGCTTTGCTTCGGCTTACCTGCGGTAAGTCCTTCACGACGCCATAGGTCTCGCTGGGACGGCGTTCCGCACTTCGTGCTTCAGCTTTGCCAAAATCCGCTTATGTTTATTTTAATGCAGAATAAAAAGAAAATTGCCCCTATGTTAAAAAGAATTTACAAGAATATTGAATAATGCAAAATAGCTTGCTTAATAGCAAATAGTATTTTATTGTAAAATGTAGCTTTATTTAAAAAATATTAAAGGGGAATCTATGTTCAATTATTCATCCGAGTACACAGTTAAAGGGTTTAACATATCAGAAACGAAAAATGGAAATAAAATGGGTAAACTTCAATTGGAAGATGTAAATAGTAAAGAAGTCCTGAATTGTATATTATGGGGGGAGGCTGTTGATAATCATGACCCAAGAGTATTCAGAACAGGAAATACAGTTAGAATTGTAGAAGGTGAATATAAAGAACAATTCAAAAATGTAAATATCAGAGAGCTCGAGCTTTTAGCAGAAGCTTCGATAGGATTTGAACCAGAGCACAGAGAAAAACTTTTCAATAATATTATTGGGGTCATAGATGGCTTTAAAGATGAAGAACTTAAAAAAGCCGTATTAGCAATAATTTTTGAAAATTTGGAATTGTTCAAAATTACACCAGCTGCCAAATCAATGCATCATAATTATGTCGGCGGATTAATGCAACATATTTGGGAATGTATCGAATTTGCACTTGCAGTTTTACCTCAATTTAAAAAAAACTGTGGATAAAGACACCATTTTGGCGGCTTGTATAATGCATGATATAGGTAAGATTTTTGAATACAGAGTTGA
>JAQUTS010000100.1 GCA_028694275.1 Candidatus Gastranaerophilales bacterium | reverse complement strand
ACTCATTGTTTCTCAGGTTGTTTGAGGGCATCTGATATCCCTCGTTACTCACAGTCTATATAAGGCCAAACGACCAATTGCATTCTTTTCATTTCGTTAATCCATGTCAAGTTCTTTTTCATCAATCTCTACCTTGCTGCCTCTATTGACTTAATCAGGCCATCATGTTCATCGCTAATCCAGAGTTCCGACCTCTCAAGACCACGAGCCTGTAAGCTCTGCAGAAATCCTTTCCTGTGTTTTCTAAGCCCAAATCCATAAACAACTTGTTCATCTTGCGGGTCGATACACCGGCAAAGTAGGCTTCGCCCCCAATCTGACCTGAGCTCCGCTTCAATGATACTATGGATGCCGTTTTCCATCTAGAGTTTTTTTCCCTTCTTCTATTTTGAAAGGAAGTATCGACCAAGCGGCAAATTCTATATTCGGATTTTGGTTTTCTTGCTGAAAAGCAAGTATAACAGATTTGTTTATATTGTCCATAATGGCCATAGCTC
This sequence comes from Candidatus Gastranaerophilales bacterium, assembly GCA_028694275.1. Taxonomy (GTDB): domain Bacteria; phylum Cyanobacteriota; class Vampirovibrionia; order Gastranaerophilales; family CAJFVJ01; genus JAEWLZ01. The sequence goes on along the minus strand of JAQUTS010000100.1, from coordinate 6,003 downwards.
TAGGTTTTGTGCCATATGAGGACGTTATGGAATCATAGGTATCAAGAAAAATAGCTTTTTTGCTTTTATCGGCAAAAAGAATAGCCACACCGTTTTTATCTCTTGTATTTGAGGCACTCGGCCATTGTCTGCCGATTACTTTTGGCCAGTCTTCTTGGTCAAACGGGTCAAATCCCCTTGCTCCTTCTGCAATAATATCTTTGTCGATTTCATTGATATTTTTGGCATCTTTGAAGTCGTTTCTTTTGATGAATAACTCACCTTTGTAGGAGTTTTTTATTTGGATATGTGCACTTTTGTCTGCTGTTATGGTTATTTCTTCTGTTTTATTTTTGCCTGTTATTTGTATTTGTGTCACAGGAAATTTTTCATTTTGTTCATTTTTATCTATTTGATATTCCAAGTTGATTTGTTGGCTTGATGTCTCAAAAAGTGGCTTGAGGCGTGTTTTTTCGTCTATGAATTTCAAAAAATCAGAGCAGTCTTTTTCATCAAAAGCATCATCAAAATGTTTTGTCCAAAGTATGTTTCTTTCTTGATTTTTGGGTCCCAATTTTTCTGCCTTCTAATTTTGCGCTCTGATATTTACATGATATCAGAACTTGCAAGATTATGTGCAAAATTTGGGGTTATTGTTTTATGCCTGTTTCATACCCCGGAACAATGAGGGCAAAAGGAATAATCTTGGCGGCTATTTTGCCGATGTTGTTTTTTGGGGCCACAAGCATTGTTGCAAGGCAAATATCATCAACGTGTCCTGCAAAATCGCTTATTTTTATTTTTCGCTCTTCTTTGGCTTGAAGAGCTTTTTTGCTCATCATATTGGCGGCCCAATTCCCGCCCAAAATTCCTATGCCAAGGCTGCCAAGAGTTGCTGTTGCTGGGGGCAAGGCCTTAAGTACAACATTTGCTGCTTTGGCTATTTTGGAGGATGATTTTATTTTTGGTAATTGTAAATGTTTTTTGTATTTTTCGTAAAGCAAACTTCCTGCAGTAACGCAAGCTATCGGTATCATTATGTTTCCGACCATTTGCTGCAGAGCTTCTCTTATTTTTGCTTTTTTGTGTTCAGGGTCTATTGCTATTCCTGCTATTAATCCGCCGGCAACGGAACCGCCGGCGAGACCTATGATTTCCATAGGTTTAAATTCGATATGGTTTTCTTTCCAAGTTTTAGGTTTGAGCAGATTAGGGATTTTGTTCTTTGAAAGAAAAGGAATGCCATGTCGTTTTGCGATTATTGAAAGTGCCGTAAACACACCTAATGAAGCACATACGCCTGATGCTATTTTGAGGTGTTTTTCTTTTTGTTTTTGTTCATGCGCAAAGTGTCTTTGCGGATGTTGTTCTTTTGGCGCATAAGACATATTTGGGTTATTTGAACTTTGAGTTATTGTAATTGACATGGCTCTTCCACTAATCTGTGATTCTAATAACTCAAAAAAACGCCAAAATTGCCAAAATTGTCGCTTTTTTTATTAACATGTTGAAACATACCTATTTGCTTTGTTTCAAAACCCAATTTATATAGTCTTGATTGCCATCAGTCACATCAAGACAAATTATTTCAGGAAGCGAGTAGGAATGAAGCTCTTTTATTTTTTTGATTACGGGCTCGATTTTTTCTTTGGAGGTTTTGATTATCATAAGTGCCTCATAATCATCTCGCATTTGGTTTTCCCATTCGTAGACAGAAAGTACCGTCGGTATTATGTTCACGCAGGCCGCAAGGTGATTTTTTACGATAAAATCAGCTATTGTTTTGGCTTCTTCGAGGTTTTGTGTTGTTGATAAAATTACTTTCATTTTGGACCTCTAGTCTTTTGTATAAAGGTGACATTTTGCTTTTTGTGTTTCTGAAAAAACGCTGTAATCAGGGTTTATGGTGTGGCAAATTTCCATGACATAAGGACATCTTGATGCAAATTTGCACCCCTCGGGCAGGTTTTTTGGGCTTGGCAGATCTCCTGATAATAATATTTTGGGTACTCCGTCTTTTTGGATTTTCGGAACAGCACCCAAAAGAGCCTTGGTGTATGGATGTTTTGGGTTGGTGAAGAGTTCTTGGGTGGTCGCTGTTTCAACAAGTTCTCCAAGGTACATAACGCCTATGCGATCAGAAATATATTTGACCACGCTCAAGTCATGCGAGATGAAAAGATAGGTTAGGTTTAGTTCTTTTTTTAGGTCTTTCAGAAGATTCAAAATCTGCGCCTGAATGCTTACATCAAGGGCACTTACAGGTTCATCTGCGATGATAAAATCGGGTTTTAGAATAATTGCGCGTGCGATGCCTATTCTTTGTCTTTGCCCTCCTGAGAATTCATGCGGGAACCTGGACAACGAATCTCTCGAAACCCCTGTCATATCAGCTGTTTCGAGGATTCTGTTTTGGATTTCTTCTTTTGAGAGTTTATAGTTTATTTTTAGAGGCTCGGCTAAAATATCATATATTTTCATTCTGGGATTTAGGCTGGAGTAGGGGTTTTGAAAGATAATCTGCATTCTTTTTCGGAGATTTTTTAGTGTTTTTCTGTCTGATTTGGCGAGATTTATTCCGTCAAAAATAACTTCTCCTGATGTGATATTTTCAAGTGCCAAAATACATCTTGCAGCAGTCGATTTGCCGCAGCCTGATTCTCCGACCAAAGCAAAGGTTTCGCCCTTTTTGATATTGAAGTTAATCCCGTTTAAGGCATATACAATTTCTTTTTTTTCTCCCCAAAAACCTTTTGTTGTCACAAATTGTTTTTTTAGGTCTTTTATTTCAATGAAATTTTCCATAGTTTTATTATATATCATTCAGATCTTTTTGTTATAGCTATGGTGGCGATTTTTGTATTAACGAATTTTAAGGGTTTACTCATCTGTTTGGAGGATATTCGGTTTAAGAATCAAAGGTGTGTGGAAAAGTTGTCGATAAAAAAATTGAGCTGGATAAATAAAAGATTTTTAAGTTATTTTTTAACCCACACATTTGACTGTATTTCCCTTGAGCCTTTTTTAATTAAAGGCTTTTTTTTTGCTCATTTTTAGTTTGTCTTTGTTGTGTAGTGAAGTTTTGATTTAAAACACTTGCCAAATGTGTATATTTTGAATAAAATAAATCCACAAGCACATGCCGAAGTGGTGCAAACCGTAGTTTACGAAGGTATCTCAAAGATCACCGATTTCACCATTTTGGGATTTCATTATATAATATGTGCAAGTGTATGCCGAAGTGGCGAAATCGGTAGACGCAGTGGACTCAAAATCCACCGAGCTCAACCCTCGTGCCGGTTCGAGTCCGGCCTTCGGTACCATATAACCCTCACTATAAGTGAGGGTTATATTTTTTTGTGGATTTTTGCGGCACGAGGGTTTCCCCTTCGTGAGAATTTGTAATCGCAAACTTATCGTTTGCTCAGTCGAGTCCGGCCTTCGGTACCATAAAGATCTCACGCAAGTGAGATCTTTATTTTTGGGGAGATTATTATAACTCGGGCTATGCCAAGCTGTATTCTTTTCCTTTTGTTTTGTATGTGAAAGAATTTTTGAGCTTAATTTTGTCTTTTTGGCTTTGGATTATTTTTATTGCATTTTCAAGATCTTTAGGTCGGATTCTTTTATTTAGCAAAATTTTATACTTTTCTTTGTTTTTTACATCATAACAATATATTGCCCAGGACTCTTTTGTTCCAAAGCCTTCAGGTTTGCTAAAGCATGGGCCAAACTTTTCTTCATTGTATGATAATATGCAGCCGTGGGATGTTTCCAATGTTCCGTCTTCTTTAAGCGAATCAAGCGGAAATGGCTGTATATAATAGGTGTAGCCTATGTGTGATTTGAAATTTCCGATAAAATCGTTCATCACAACATAATTGCTGATGCTTGAGTAGTCAAGAGATTTGTCGAATTTTTTGGTGTTAAGGACATATCCCATCCCAGGAGCGTTAAAAGTTATGGCTTTGCAGTCTTTGTTTTCTTGGATGAGCTGGGCGCAAATCAACTGAGCGTAGGCACCGCCAAGTGAATGCCCGGTAAAATATATTTTGCAATTTGGGCATTGTTGTTGGATTTTGTTGTAATAATTTTGGGCGATTTTAGGTGTCATAGCAGGAATTTTTCTTATTACAAAGCTAAAGTCCGTTATGATATCAAGCAGGTCGTTTGTACCTCTAAATGCGATGATTATTTCGTCATCTTTTTTGTATGCTCCGCATGCAAAATTGAGTTTTTTGTATGTATCGCTGTTGTTTTCATCGCACACACCGTCGATTCTTGCCCAGCCATCAATTTTGGTGGGGATTTCATCTTTGTAAATTTCTTTGCTTAGTTTTAAGCATATGGGGAAGTTTTTTTCCATGTTCCACTCCTGTTTTTTTATATAAATAATTATACATGTTTTTTGTATTTATATTTAAAATATAAATATATTTTTACAATGAGGTATAATAAAAATGAGTTTGTAAGCAAAGAGGTGAATATGAAATTTTTGACTGAATATCTTTGGTTTAACACGCAAAAACATCGTGAGTATATTAATATTACACAACAAGTTGCTGATATTGTTCGCAAAAGCGAAGTCCAAGAGGGCATGGTGCTTGTGTCTGCGATGCACATTACGGCAGGTATTTATGTAAATGACGCGGAATCGGGCCTGATATCAGATATAGATAAATGGCTTGAACAAATTGCACCTTTTGATATTAATTACAAGCATCATTTTACGGGCGAAACAAATGGAGACAGCCATCTTAAGAGCCTTCTAATAGGGCATGAAGTTATTGTGCCCATTACCAATGGCAGACTTGATTTTGGCACCTGGCAACAGATTTATTATGCAGAATTTGACGGACAAAGAAGAAAACGCGTGATAGTCAAAGTTATGGGCGAATAGTTTTGCTTGGATTATAATAAAAATATGAAAAAAGATGAAAAAACCTCAAAAAAATTACCCAAAATCAAAATTGATACCAAAACAATGGGCGTTAATATTGATAAGAATGAATATCGAGAAATTGTGACTTCAAATACAAATTTTCCTGAGAAATCATTTTTTAGGCGCGATTATTAGACTTTTTGGGCTTTAAAACCTCGAAATATGGGGTATAATGTAGTTGTGTACATCGAAAATTAAATATGGTTATCATCAACCATAGAAATATGGGGACGTTCTGGATTTGACGCCGCACGGCGAGTGCTAGGGCAAGCCGAACATACGCAGTATGTGAGGTGGAGCAAAGGCTATGAAGCTGAAATGTGAATTTCAGGTTCAAATAGCTGAGCGGGGCCATTTTGAACAGAACAACCATAGAAATATGGGGACGTTCTGGATTTGACAGGGCGATGATGAAGATAGACTGCGAGTCGGAGTGCTGTTCTCCGATACAAACAAGCAAAACAATAATAAATGGCAAATCAAACGTCATTAATGCTGAATTCGCATTTGCTGCTCCAGCAGCAATCGCTGCTTAGTTCTAACTAAGTATCAGCCACTTTGCAGGTCCATCTTGCCGATCTGCAAGGTCACTTATGCAAGATGCAATCAGGTGATGGAAATACCCTGAGTTAAGCCAATTTCCAAACCGGGCGCGGTACGCTAGCTTTAGATTTTAAGGTCGTGGCAGATTCCTTTTCTAAAGTCAATAATAACTGCCTACGCTCGTAGATGTTTGTTGGATTCCGTTTTGGACGAGAGTTCGAATCTCTCCGTCTCCACCACAAGACCACCTCCTTTCGGGGTGGTTTTTTGTATGCCGAGATTTCTCACTATAATTGGACACATAAAACCATAATGTCTGACAAATAAAACCATAAATTTTATTTTTATAAATTTTTAAGTCGGAAGTTTTGTTTTTTGCAAGATTATTTATATATAGCAATTTGATTATAATTTAAATAAATTAACTTGCTCCTGTTTTATATTCATACTGCCAATAAAATTATTGATTCTTTTTAAATCAGCTTCATTAAAATAACTAATTTTCCACAATAATTTTTCTCTATTAATATTACTGTTAA
>JAQUTS010000099.1 GCA_028694275.1 Candidatus Gastranaerophilales bacterium | reverse complement strand
ATGAAGGTTTTTATAAGTTTGCAAATTAGCGTTTAATGTCTTGCAACTGGCGAAGAACGTATTCTCTTGCGTGTGAAGGTATTATGTATTTGCAGTTGAAAGATATTTTTGTACTGTAGGGCTCTTTTTGGTCGTGTTTAACCATTCCAAGAAGGCAGCATCCTGTTATTATATCGTGTTTGCCGTCTTTTTCTGATACAAAATATCCGCAATTTTGGCAAACTTTTAGAACAAAGCCCCGCGCAAAGAGTTTTTCTGATAGTTCTGCCAAAGAGTCACTTGCTCTCAAAAACTGATTAGAGCGGATTTTTTTGCTGTTAAACCATAACACAGAAGCATATAATCCGTCTTGTTCTTCGATTTCTAAAAGGCAGGGGATATCTTTTACCCCATTTGTCACACAGACACTTGACGCGTTTTTTGAGGGTTTTTTCTTTAGGGTTGGCATTTTGAATTTTGGCATTTTAAATTTGAATTTTTTTGTTTGTTTTTCTTTTTGAGGAGTATAGGAGATGGAAGCTTTTTTCGAAGGGCGTTTGGGCCCTTTGATAAAGTTTGTAAAAACCATCAGCGGCTCTGTAAGAATTTTGATTGGCCACATTGTAACGTTGTTAAACGAAAATTTACCCAAAAAGAAAGTATACGCCATTGTCAAAATACTGAAGGCCAAAACATATCTGACAAGTCCTGATGGGATTACGATTTCATTAATTAATAAGCACGCAACCAAAAATACAAACATCGAACTCATCATAAAATCATTGGGATAAACAACAGATATAAGTAATTCTTTTGCTCTTGTCGGAATACCTTCATTTAAAAGGTGCATAGAGTATTTGAGGGTTTTTATCTTATCAAAAAGCTCTGTCATTTTTTCAAAAGCGAATGTTTTAATTGTGGATAATTGTCTTTGAAAAACAACAACTTCATCAGAATACAAAATAGGCACTTGTGCTTTTGTCAAAAGAAGCGAGTAAAGCATTCCGGTGTTTTGATTTGGAATGTTTATGAATCTTACTTTTTCAAGAACTTCTTGGCGCACCGCAAGGATTTCCGTATTGGCAAAAACACTCAGTCCTGTTGCGCAGCGTCCTTTTAGTTTTATGTTGTAGTGAAGCTTTTCGTATAATCCTATTAAATTCGCAAGAAATTTATTTTCTGTTTGGTGGCAGATTTTTCCTGTTACGACAGGGAACTCTGTTATTGCATTGTTAATGTTTTCAAGAAGATAGGGATTGATTCTGTTATTGGCATCCAAAAATACAAAAGCATTTGTGTTTTCAGTTGCAAGAGTTCTGTCCAAAAACCATTCAAAAGCAGCGTCGCGTCCCATGGGCTCTTGGGTATTGATTCTCCAAAGTTTGCATCCTCCAAGGATTTCTAAAAGTTTTGCAGAATTATCCGTACAATTATCAAGAAGTATGTTGATTTTGACTTTATCAAGGGGGTAATTTTGTTGTTTTAAGTTTTCTAGTAGCTCAACGACAGCTTCACCTTGGTTTCTTGAATAAATCACCACATTGAAATTTTGGTTATATTTGGCCGGATTGTACATATAGCGTAGTTTCCAAACTTTGTATTTGGATGAGCAAAATACAAGATATAACTGAAATAATGCAAATGCAGCAAGTGCAAATAAAATTAATATTCCAAGAATGTTAATGTAAGCCAAAATTTTTCTCCAAAATCAATCTGCTTTCTATAACTCTCATACACATTTTACGATAAAAATTTTGATTTTAAGAAAATGATTTGTGCTGTTGTTATCTTTTGTAAAGAAAAAGCTTAAACTTGGCAAAAATTGGTTCGTTTAGTCTTATATTAATTGTAACTAAGGACTCTTTTTTATGAATATTCAGTCGGTTCCAAATTTTCAAAGCTCTGCAAGTTATCAAAGTCAAAAACCCGCAAAGAAAAATGATCTTGCTTCTAAGTTGAGTGCTCATATTTTGATGTCAACAGCGGCTTTTACGGCACTGAATCTTTCGATGCAATTTTTGTCAAAACATACAAAACCCGGTCCGATGAGAGATTTGTTTATTTCATCAAGAATGGCTGAAGAAGTCAAAGAGATGGGATTTAGCAAAAGATATTTTTTCCAGGATATAGCTCTTGGCGCAGGAGTCGGGGCTGTTTTGGGATTGTGGGATTATCACAAAACTAAGAAAAATAATTAACTTTTTACAAACTATCGCGCAGAGCAAATTTGTGCTATAACGAAAAAGAAAAGTTATTAATTAATGTTGTTGTTTGGATTATTTCAATCTGAACGGCATAGAGGTTTATAGGAGAAGAAAAGTGTCTGACTATGTATTTTTAGACGGCAAATATGTACCGGAAGAACAAGCTACAATTAGTGTTAAAACACATGCTTTTTTGTATGGAACAAGCGTTTTTGAAGGCATTAGAGCTTATTGGGTAGAAGAAGACCAGCAGCTTTATGTTTTCAAAATGAGAGAACACTTTGAGAGAATCATTAACAGTTGCAAAATTATGCATATGCATCCTGAATATACAGTTGATGATATGTGCAATATCACTTTGGAACTTCTTAAAAAGAATGCTCCGAAAGTGGATACTTATATCAGACCTACAGTTTACAAATCAAGCTCAAAGACTATCGGGCCGAAGCTTATCGGTATTGACGATGCTCTTATGATGTTTACATTACCTTTGGGTAATTATATTGACTGCCCTGATGGGTTGAAAGTTTGTGTTTCAAACTGGAGACGTTCTGATGACAATGCAATCCCGCCTCGTGCCAAAATTTCAGGATGCTATGCAAATACAGCTTTGATTGTTTCTGATGCCAGACTTGCCGGATTTGATGATGCGATTGTTCTCAAAGCGGATGGTCATGTGGCAGAAGGCAGTGCAATGAATTTGTATTTGATTGAAAAAGGCAAATTGGTTACAACAAAACGCACGGATGACATTTTGGTCGGTATAACAAGAAATACAGTCCAAGAACTTGCTGAAAATTATCTGAACATGGAAGTGATTGAAAGAGAAATTGACCGTACAGAGTTGTATATCGTTGACGGTGCTTTCTATTGCGGAACAGGTGCTCAGGTTATGCCTATTGTTTCTATTGACCATAGACCTGTCGGAGACGGCAAAATAACCGAAACTGTTAAACAAATTCAGCAGTTGTATTTTGATGTAGTAAGAGCCAAAATTCCAGAGTACAAACATTGGTGCACACCGGTTTATGATTAATTTTATCGGACATTGTATATTAAACTTTTTTAAATCATTAGAATATATTCTGACAGGCCGCGTAAGCCTGTCAGAAACTGTTAAACAAGGAGCTTATATCGGTTTTGATTCCTTGTTTATTTCTATGGTTATAGTCTTTGTTGCAGGTGCTGTTATTTCGCTTCAACTTGCTAAACAACTCATTCTTTCAGGGGCTGAGGGGTATATTGGAGCTTTGGTCTCTTTTACTTTGGTAAGGGAGTTGGCTCCTGGGTTTGCGGCGATGGCTATTGGGGCTCGTTCAGGAACAGGTATGGCTGCAGAAATTGCTAATATGAAAATCACAGAGCAAGTTGATGCGATGAAAACACTTGGCGTTGAGCCTATAAGATACCTTATGGCACCAAGGGTTTTGGCGAGTATGTTTGTTGTACCTTGTGTGGTTTTGGTATGTGAGCTTGTCGGTTTGTATGGCGGCTTGATAGTTGCAGAAGCTACAATCGGGCTTCATCCCAACCGTTTTTTGGAGTCTGTTTGGAAACAAACCGAACCTTATGATGTGTGGGTCAGTCTTATAAAAGCTGTTATTTTTGGTTTGATAGTGTCTGTTGTTTGCTGCACAAAAGGTTATTTGACCCAAGGCGGAGCCAAAGATGTAGGCGATGCAACGATAAAAGCGGCGATGTATACCGTTATAATTTTGATTCTCGTTGATTTTGCTTTGAGTTGGATTTTCTTTGCTTGATTTTTCTGTGTTAGAATTTATTTATGTCAGCAATAATAGAACAAGTGGAAAAATCAAGTATAGCGGATGATTTGGGACTGTCTCAAGGAGATGAAGTTGTCTCAATCAACGGTGTTGCGCTCAAAGATTATTTTGATTACAAATTTTATGCTATTCAAGAAGAAGTCGAACTTCATATCAAGTACAAAAACGGAGATGAAGAGATTTTTGAAATAGAAAAAGATTTCGGCGAAGATCTTGGGATTACTTTTGACAATGTTATTTTTGACAAAATCCGCCCTTGTGCCAACAATTGTGCTTTTTGTTTTATTGACCAGCAACCCGATTCTATGCGTGAGACGCTTCTTATCAAAGATGATGATTATCGGTTGTCGTTTTTTAACGGAACATATATTACATTCACTAATCTGACAAAAGCCGACAAGGAGCGCATTGAACAGCTTCGTATAGGTCCGTTGTATGTTTCTGTGCACACAACAGATGGTGAATTGCGCTCAAAGATTCTTAAAAATAAAAGAGCCAAAGAAATTATACAAAATCTCAAATGGCTTGAGAGCCTTGAGATTCCTATCCATACACAAATTGTACTTTGCCCAGGATTGAATGACGGTGAGCATTTGGATAAGACATTATTAGATTTAGCGGGGTTTAATAATATTCTCTCTGTGGCAATTGTGCCCGTTGGAATAACACGTTTTCAGACAAATCCGGTAATCCAAAAAGTCACACCCGAAATTGCATCAAATGTGATAGAATTGGCCGAAAAATACAACCAAAAAATCGGTCAGGATTTGATTACGCCATCAGATGAGTTTTATATTTTGGCCCAAAAAACCATCCCCGCTGCGCATTTTTATAATGAGTACGGGCAATTGGAAGATGGTGTCGGAACTTGTCGTATGCTGTTGGATGATTTTGAGAGCAAAAAACATCTTTTGCCTAAAAAAATCAAAGAACCTGTTGAGTTTTTGGCTTTTACAGGTAGGCTTGCCAAAGATGTTATGGAAGTAATTTGGGGTGAGTTTAACAAAATCGAAAACCTCAGTGTTAAGCTTCACATTGCCAAAAGTAATTTTTGGGGAGAAGGAGTTTCTGTTGCGGGACTTTTTACGGGGCAAGATATTTTGGATGAGCTTTTGTCTCAAAAAGATTCCATTTCGAATATAATCATCCCCTCTGTAATGCTAAAAGACGGGTCTGATATGTTTTTGGATAATATGACAGTATCTGAGCTTGAGGCCAAACTCGGGGCAAAGTTTCATATAATAAAAGACTGTTATAGTGTCGATGAGCTGATAGAATTGGCTAATAGTCTTTGCTGATAGGTATTATGGATTTTTTTAGGATATTTTCTATTTGGTAGATGATGATTATTTTATCTTTCTGTATCAGTATTTGGGCTGTAGCTTTTTCTGTGTAAGGCTCACAAAAAGTGTTTTCGGTGATGGGGAGTTCATACACTTCACCATGCCCGTGCATCAATAGCAGTGACTTTTGATCTATTGAAGGTTTGATTGCATAAGTCCCTGATGGGATGGTCATTTCAGATGAGAGTTTTATAGCCGAAGGAAATCTCAAAAGAGGGTATTGCGCCATAGGCGGGTCATACTGCGAAAAATTACCATTATCGGCAGTTCCTGATGAGTAAGGCGGAGGGTATCCAAAATCCTGCGGTGTGGCAAATGCCAACATTATTGATAAAAGACCTGTCTCTAAAAACATAATTATCCTTGCCTAATGTGCTTGTAGTATAATTCAAGTATATAAGAAACATTTTATCGAGGCACTTATGTCTAACACTTATTCAGCCATTATAGTCGGCAGCGGTATTTCAGGGCTATACGCCGCTTTGAAGATTTCTGAGAACCCTAATTGTGAAAATATTTTATTGATAACAAAATCAAAAATGGACGACAGCAACAGCAGATATGCTCAAGGCGGTATTGTTTGCGTTTTGCCGAGCAATCAAAAAGACTCTGTCGAACTCCATATCAAAGATACCGTAAAAGCAGGCAGCGGACTGGTTGATGAAAATGTCGTGAAAGAAATTTCTCAATTGAGCTCAACTGTGATAGGTGATCTCGTCAATTATGGTGTCAATTTTGATAAAAACGGCGATGATAAGTTTGCTATGACTCTTGAAGCTGCGCACAGCACAAATCGTATTTTGCACGCAGGTGGCGATGGTACAGGTATTATTATTGAATCGGTTCTTGCTATACAGGTTTTGAAAAACCCCAAAATTGTTATGCTTGAAAACACTCTTGTCACCAAAATCCTGTTGGATAAAAACCATCAGGCTGTAGGCGTTGAGCTTTTGCGTGATGGATTGCATCGCAGGATTTTTTCTAATGCTATCGTTATGGCAACAGGCGGTGCGGGGCAGTTATTCAAACAAACAACCAATCCAAAAGTAGCAACGGCAGATGGTATGGCTTTGGCTCTTATGGCCGGTGCTGTTTTAACGGATATGGAGTTTATTCAGTTCCATCCGACAGCTTTGGCAATTCAGGCAGAGGGAAGCAGATTTTTGATATCAGAGTCCGCAAGGGGCGAAGGT
>JAQUTS010000098.1 GCA_028694275.1 Candidatus Gastranaerophilales bacterium | reverse complement strand
TCTTTTGCATAATTGATAAAGTCCCATACGATTAAGAAATACGCCGCAAAGCCCATACTCTCAATGATTTCAAGCTCATAGCGGTAGCGTTTTTCTATTTCGGGAGTTATTTCTCCGAATCTTTTTTCAAGACCTTCTCTTACTTTGAAATGAAGGTATGATTCGATTGTGTGGCTTTTTGGTACTTCATAGTGCGGAAGTACGGATTTGCCCATATCAATTATGAGATTGCATTTTTCTGCAATTTCATAGGTATTATCCATTGCCTGATCAAAGGTTTCTTTATCCAGCCAAGAAAAAGCAGCTTCAAGTTCTGCTCTGGTTTTCATGTAGAATTCACTGTTCGGGAAGCGCATTCTTGATGTTTCATTCAACAATCTGCCTGTTTGTAAGCAGAGCAAAATGTCGTGCATTTTTTCATCTTCACGGCGAAGATAGTGGCTGTCATTTGTTATTATGAGTTTGATGTCCAGTTCTTTTGCGATTTTTATCAAATCAGGGTTTGTGCGTTTTTGCTTTTCAAGACCGTGATCTTGCATTTCAAGATAAAAATCTTCTCCAAAGAGATCTTTGTATTTTTTTGCGACGGCTTTTGCTTCATCATAAGTACCTTTTAAAAGGGTGTGAATTACTTCTCCTGCAAGGCATGCGGAGTTGCAGATGAGGCCTTCTGAGTGTTGTTTTAAAAGTTCGAAATTTATCCTCGGTTTGTAGTAAAAACCTTCTGTATGGGCGATACTGACAAGTTTTACTAGGTTTTTGTATCCTGTTTTGTTTTTGGCAAGCAAAACAAGGTGATAAAGTTTGTTGTTGTTGACATCTTTTACGTTTATATCACCATCGGTTATGTAGACTTCGCAGCCGATGATAGGCTTGACGCCTGCTTCTTTGGCTTTGCAATAAAACTCAATTGCACCATACATAACGCCATGGTCTGTTATAGCAACTGCCGGCATATCATTTTGTTTGGCGAATTTTATGAGGTCTTTAATCCTCATTGCTCCGTCCAAAAGACTGTATTCTGTGTGTAGGTGAAGTGGAACGTAACTTTTTTGCATGATATTAGTTTACTCTGAACGATTCATCACTTCTAGAAAAATTTATAATCTTTTTACAATTGGAATCAAATTGGCAATTTATTTTTGTTAGGTGTTTTTTTTAGACATAATCTTCGAAGAAGGAAGTCTATGATTTTACAATCAGTTGGTGCACAATATTCAACAAAGCCCTCTGTTTACAAGGCAAAATCCACCCAAAAGCAGTCTTTTGGCTCTGCTTTGCCGTCTTCTAAGATTGTTTTGCAAATTGATAATGTGTTGTTTTTTGATGACCTTTCGATAATGTTAAAAGAGCCCAAAAACTTATATGATGGGGCTTCTGATATTTTGTCTGCTCTAAAGAAAAATAAATCAACTTATTTTGGTATAGAATCTCGATTACAACATTCTATAAAAATGGCGGAAACTCCCAAATTTAAAAAAATGAAAATGAACGGCGTTATTGGTTTTGGTGATAATTCTGTTGCTCTTTCTGTTGATAAAGGGCGTGTGTTGAGTATTTCTCGCCAAAATCCTTTTTACGGTAGGTTTGTTGAGGATTTTGATCTTCCTGTTTTAGACCAAGGGTACTCAGGGTCTTTTTATTATAATTTGAGGCCTGAAATTGACAATGATAAGACAACTTATGCAGATGTTCAAAATGTCATAAAACAAATTGAGCAAAAGCGTTACAAAATAAAAGATTTGACCTCAAGCAGTCTTCATCAAGTCTGCAACTATCAAGGCAAAAGCTATCTTCTTGATGCTGAGTGTGCTCGTAGGTGATTTATCTGATGACGTTGATAGGTTGTTTTACCAAAATTCCATCTCCGCCCAAAACAGAAACTTCTTTGCCGTTAAGATAAAGATAAACAGGCAAATCTGTCATATCTGATACCGTGTGAGCTAATTGTGAAAGACGGGTTGTGACACTTTCTGTTCCGCCGCCGGCTTCAAAGTTTTGAGTGAGATTTATTATCAACATATTTTCGTAGTTTTCAACATTAAGAAGCTGTGTTCTTTTAGGGATTTCAGAAATCACTCCTTTGTTTTTTTCATTTTCTGTTGGACCTGCCAAAAGAGCGTTTAGCGTGTTTCTGAACAGATATTGTTTCATTACTTTTCTTTTTACCGGCACGATTATGGGTTTGCCCCTTTTATCATATTTTACCAGGTAGATATTTACTATCGTGCTTGGTGCCACTTGTTCTTCTACGACTACGTTTTGCTCTTCTTCGACGAAGTTTTTGTTTATTGAATAAAAACCGAATAATAAGACACTTATTATTGCAGTATATGTGAGAACTTTTTTCATCTAAATATTCCTTCTTCCGTACTTTGCTTTAAAAATAGCCTTTTTAAAGGGTATATGGCTTGATTTTATCTTTATTTATCTTTTTTTTCAATAGTGATACAATATAATAATCATAATAGCTTAGATGAGGGAAGCAAAAATGTCAGATAAAAAAATCACAAAAGATATGGGAATTATAGATGTAGTGCAACAATATCCTGAAACTTTGGAAGTTTTTCAAAGAGCAGGAATGGGCTGTATAGGCTGCGCTGCGGCAAGATTTGAAAACCTTGAAGCAGGAGCCAAAGTTCATGGTATTGATGTTGATGCATTTGTTGAAGCTTTGAATGAAGCAATAGAAGAATAACCATTAGAATTTAAAATAATCTTAAAACACTTCCGATGTTGATTTTGTTCAGCGTGGAGGTGTTTTTTGTTTGAATGGGGATTGTCGGATCTAAACCCTTTGGTCGATGTGAAAGAATTTAAATTGTTTTAAACTTAATATACTTGGGCGGGAGATTTTGCATCCAAAAATCAAGGGCCTTGGATAGAATTAGTAAAAACTGACCAATCGGTCAAATTTTGGCGGGAGAGAATATCGGGTATGAAAGACAAATATCTGGATACTGTTATAAAAAATAATTCACGGGTTCAACCCAAAGAAGGCATTGCTTTAGCTTGGCAAAACCAGCATCCCACAATTAAGTGGTGGCTTGTTCTTTCATCAATTTGCTATGTTTTGGGCTCTGTGTTTTTGATGATTAACATGTAGTTTTTTATAAATTTATTTATAAAGCCCTAAATGACAGTTTTGGTCTGTGATTTGGGGCTTTTGTGTTTTTAGATTTCGACTTTGATTTTGAAACTTCTTTTTTCTTTTACTGGATTTTCTTTTGCTTCTTTGGCTTTTTTGGCTGCTTCTGTACGTTTTTTGCGTGTAAGCATATCGCAAAAAGCCTCTAACCTTGTGATGAAGCCTGCTTCTCCCGTGTGCTCATCGACGGTTAGATTCAAAATAGGTTTTTGGAGCTTTTTAGAAAAACGAGAAATGCGCTCAACCATAATAGAATCAGGCCCGCAGCCAAAGGCTGTGATTGTGATTACACCATCAATACTGTCATCATTCATATAGTATCCGGCGGCTCCTGTCATTTCGAGTTCATTAGCCCAATAAACTTGTGTTTCAAGGGTTTTAAAGCCTTCGTCCATTTGTTCTTTTGTGAGCATATTTGCCGTGAAGGCATCAATATCCATTTTTTTGAGCTTTTGAATGGCGCGCATACTGACTTGATGATCATATAGATTATACCCGTGCGCAACTATTGCAACTTTGAGTGGGGCTGTTTTTTGTTCTGTCGGAATTTTTACCTGACCTTGTACGGCTATTTTTATAGCTTGAGAAAACTCAACTCCCGCTCTCATCATAAGATTGAAGTTGTTTTGATATTCCCAGCCTTTTTTGCTTGCGTCTTTGATTTTTTCTATATCGGTAATGCCTAAAGGCTCTACCGATTCTTTGAGATATTCATAAAAACCCTGATCTTTTTGTGATTTATCAAGTGTTGGTTCTATCAAAAGAAAGTCCTTTTTGATAACGTTTCTGATAAGATCGGGGAGGCCTCTGATTTTGGAACAATTGTATATTTTGTGGTCAATTGATTGAATACTCGGCACATAGACTGTAGTTACTCCTTTATCAAGAAGATTGAGTATGTGTCCGACAAAAACTTTTACAGGAAGGCAAGTTTCTGAGACCACAAGCGCACTGCCCGCTGAAATCATTTGTTTGGTAGTCGGGTCAGATAGCACGGTTTCAATGCCTAAAGCTTCGAAAAAACCGAACCAAAAGGGGTAATAATTGTAATAGCCTAATGCTCTTGGAATGCCTACTCTCATGAAATTTCTCCAAAGTTGATACAAATATTATAGAACAAAAACAGTTATCATTCTAATTTATACCAGAGAATTTTGTAAAGTAGCTTTGTGAGTATATTTGCAATAAAAAAACCGAAGCATTTGCTTCGGTTTTTCTATTATTTATGAAGTCCGAGACTTTTTCCCTGTTCAGCGGTTAGTCTTAATATCGTGTTGTCATCTTTTGTGTATACGTAGTATTCTTTTTTGCCGTTTACTGTTTTTTCGTATATAGGAAGGTTTTTGACATCATTTATGGTACCTTTTTTCTTCGTGTATGAGAAGGTTTGAGCTGCATCACCTTCACCTACTTTTATCTCTGCAGGTGTTTGGTTACCGTTTTTGTAAGTGTATTCTACGTGATCAGAGTCTTGTGCTGCTGCGCTTGCTTTTTGTTCATTTCTGACAAAAATAGCTTCGCCTCTGTTGATTGTATGAGTTTTAGTATTGTTTTTTGAATCTACAACGATTTTTTCTGATGAACCGTCATCAAATTGTTTTTCGGTTATTTTTTCGCCGTTTTCGCCTGTTGTGCCTGTGACTTTGCCGTTTCCTGAGGCCATTCCTTGGGTATTGCCGCCTCCTTCGGATTTTTCTCCTCCGAAGCTCATTCCCATTTGCTCAAACATCATTTTCATGACCATAAACTGCATCATTTGTTGCATCATATTTTGCATTTGCATCGCAGGGTCTGATTGGGCAGGGTTTGCCATATATGGGTTTTGCGTCATATATGGGTTCATGAATACAGAAGGTGGAGCATATTTTGCTTTTATGTCTGCAACTTGCTGTCTGTAAGCGTACTTGTTTTCAAGTTTGGCTAGTTTAAGCTCTTGCTTGCTTGTCAAATTGGCGTAATCAGTCATCTCATCCTCTAAATATTCTCTCTAATATATATACATGAAGTATATATTGAGTAAATAATTGCCAAATAAGTATCTTATTATTAACTTTTGTAAACGCAGGCTGTGACATGGTTTTGGCAAAATGTATTTGAGCTTACGGATGTTTTGTATATAATATATTTAACCAAGGAGAAGTGTCCGAGTGGTTTAAGGTGCAGACCTGGAACGTCTGTGTGCTGTCAAAGGCACCGCGGGTTCGAATCCCGCCTTCTCCTGATAAAAGTCCGATACCATTATGGTGTCGGACTTTTATTTTGTGATTTTTTGCGGTGATTTTTCGCAGAATTCTCTGTTTGCATTTTTCATGGTGCTTTAATGGCTTCGATGATATGTAGAACATGTAAAATATTGTAAAAGTAAAATTTACAAATAACATTTTCAACTTTTTAGGTGTTTATAATTAGACGGCTACATATTTGGATAAAAATCTAATGCTTCCAATTGGCAATAATTACAAAAAAACTGTATATAAGAATCCTAATAACTTTGGAGCAAAGATACAAAATGAAAGTTCTAAAATAGAAGATAGACATGAGAAGAATTCTAAACTTGCATATATTGCCTTGTCAACTGCACTGGTCGGTTTTTCAGCTTTTGAAATAGCAGAAGGTGTTAAAAAGCATAAAACTTTTAAAAACTATTGGAAAAAAAGTAGTTTTTCAGATAAAAATGAAATGGTAATTGGGGCTGCAGGGTTTGTATTACTTGCGAGTATGGCACCTGATTTTTTTAAGAAAAAAGAAAAACCAGCCTCTGAAAAAAATACAACTCCTCTTGCCGTTAAAATAGGAGCAGCTTCTTTGGCTGTACTAATTCCGAGCATAGCAATATATCTATTGGGGATGTTTGTAAATTTTGATGGACGAATAAAAAAATTTAAAAAACATTAATAAAGTTAAAAAAAGAGAAGAGGAATAGTGGTAAAGTGAAAATACAATTAGAAGAAGTAAATCATAATAAACCAAATGTATCTCAAATGAAGGTAAATTCAAGAGAAATTTTAAAACATTCTTATAGTAAAGATTTTAATAATCTAAATATTTATATCCCTTAAAATCCAATCGCATATTGCCAAAATCCGGTAATGTTTAAAGGGAAATCTACTGTTGCCAAAAGCCTTTTTTGGAAAATGTGGACCAGTTCGAAAGATCGTGGTGTAAAATCTACCGTAACCATCAATAGAGCTTCTGTCTTTGCAGGGATTACTTTTGGACTAATGAGGGATCTTGCACATTCTGTTCCGGCAAGCGAAGTTATAACATTTATATCCAAGATTCCCGGTACTAAGGGATTAGCAGAAGCAGCTGTTTATTTGTCAGACAGTTCAACTAATATGATAAAACCTTTACTTGATAAGCAATCCATAATCAATCCTAAAAGAGCATTTAAAAATATAGAGAATATTACCTCTTTCACAAAAGAGCAAATAATAAATAAAGTTCCTGACTCATCTATAGCTCTAGA
>JAQUTS010000097.1 GCA_028694275.1 Candidatus Gastranaerophilales bacterium | reverse complement strand
AAGGAATGGGAGGAGTAAATGTCCGAAGTTACTTTGGATACGACTTTTCAGGAAAATAGAGAAGATTTAGAAAGAATTTGGAGCAAGACTTTAAAAAATTTAGGAGATGAGATGCCTCACTCCAAGTTTGAAGCATGGATAAGACCGATTGAACCTGTTTCAATCGAGAAAAAAACTCTGACAATCGCCACAAACGACACTCTAAGCCGTGAATGGATCGCAAAAAACTACAAAAACCTCATCGGAGATACCCTTAAACAGGTCACAGGCAAAAAGCACAACCTTGAAATTGTTCTCAAAAAAGATGTAAATCTTACAGAGCGCAAACCTATTCAAATAGAGCGTACTCCTATCCAAAAAGCCCCTAGTGAAAAGGCTTCAAACCCTATCGAAGTTCCACAACTTCCAAAAGATGAGTTTCAGATTAATGCTCTTCGCTCAATGTCTTGCAATTTGAACCTCAAATACACGTTTGATTCTTTTGTGGTCGGCGAGAATAACAATTTTGCCTACAATGCAGCAATGGCAGTTGCCAAAAACCCTGCACGCAACCACAACCCGCTTTTTATATACGGAAGTTCAGGACTTGGCAAAACGCACTTGATGCAAGCAATCGGGCACTATATCATAGTCAATCACCCAAATCTAAAAGTGCGCTACACAAATACAGAAGCGTTTATGAATGAATTGGTAAATTCTATTCGTTCAGGTGCAAGTTCTACCGCCAAAATGGCAGAATTTCGCCACAAATACAGACACGTTGATGTGTTTATGATTGATGATATTCAATTCCTCGAATCAAAAAAACACACGCAAGATGAGATATTCCACACCTTTGAATACCTCTACAACTCAGGCAAACAAATCATCATAACAAGTGATCGCCCTCCAAAAGCTATTCCAACCCTGACAGACAGGCTCAGAAGCCGTTTTGAATGGGGACTTTTGGCAGATATTTCATCACCTGATTTTGAAACAAGGAAAAAAATCCTTGAAAAACGTTCCGAAAAAGAAGGTGTAGAAGTCCCAAAAGATGTAATTGAGTTCATCGCTCAATCATACCAAAACAACGTCCGCGAGCTTGAAGGCGCATTGAATCGCCTCATGGCATATTCAAGCATAAACAATCAACCGATTGATATGTGTGCGGTTAAGAGCGTTTTAGATGTGGATTCATTAAGACCTTGCCTCAATATCGACAAAATCATAGAAGCCACAGGGGATTTTTTCGGAATATCAAAAGATGATATCAAAAGCCCATCCAAATCCAAAGAGATTTCACACGCAAGACAAATCGGCGTGTATCTTTCCCGTGATTTGATAAAAGCAAGCTTCCCATCCATCGGAAACTGCTTTGGCGGAAGAAAACATACAACCATTATGTATTCATACGAAAAAATTCAATCAGAAATCAAACGCAACATCAACCTCAAAGATCAAGTGTGCGAACTCACAAAATTGATTTCATCAAAATACAGCAAAACTCATTAGATTTCGGATAGAAAATCCAACTCCAAAAACCCTGACAAATCTTGGTTTTGAATGATTTGCGTAATTTGTGCGTGGACTTTATCAAGTTCAGAGTCAGAATATTTGGCCAAAAAATCAAATTTGGGCGGAATTTTGATATCAGAGGTCATTTTGGTCGTCAAAAAATTCTCATTCAAAGCGACAAACTCCCTATACTGCTCGACAATTGTCTTGTAAAAATCGGGCAGCTGCACATTTGCGCCCGTGTAGTATTTCATATCTTTTGAATAGTTTTCAAGGTAGTAAAAAATCGCCTCAAACTCTTCTTCATACGCGAATGCTTTTATGTGATCTTGCGATAAGCCCAAAAAATTATTCCCCGAAATCTCTTTTGGCGCATCAGAATTTGAATATTTGATAAAACCGCCCCAAAGAATGCACCCCACCCAAAAACCAAGCGTACTGAGCAAAGACTTGTGGACAACTTTGCCAAGAACTTTGTAGCGCATCTTTTTTTGCCCGAAGTTTTTGATATGCATCATCTCTTGGATAAAAGCCTCAAATGTCGGCAAAAATGGTACAAGATGCGGCGCAAATCCCGGATCAAATTGTGCTGTGTCTGTGTTTTGTGGCATGGTGTGGTCCTTTATTGGTTCATTTCTTTTTGTAAGAATGCTATAGCTATATAAATTTGGTTTAAACAGTCTTGATATGCTTTTGTAGGGTCAAAAGTTTTATCTTTATTGAAGACTTCATATTTTTGTTTTAAATCTTCTAGAGGGTTTTGAGAAGAGCTAGTAATAATATTAAATTCATCTATTAAAATATCCATTTTGTATTTATCCCAAAAAGGAGAAAAACTTCTTATTAGTTCATTGTAATAACAACCAAAATTGCCTTGGGTTGTTTCATACGGAATATTTCTTTGGATTATTTCTTGCTTTATTTCCAATAAAACTTTTCTTATCTCAATTTCAAGTTCAATTTTCCTTTTCAGATAGCCTTCCTTCAACCAACGATTTTTAGCTTGGTTATCAACCCATGTCATCGCATAAACGGTAAGGGCAACGCTCAACAAACCTGAAATTAATTGCATAAATTGATATTCTTTAAAGTAATACCAAGGATGTTGTAAAAAATGCTCCATAAATATTCCTATTTCAATAACTATGACTTCAATTATATCACCTACGCGGTGGGCGGAAACTTTTTTAAAAAAAGTTTGATAAAATTTTTGCTCTGCAAGGGACTTCGTCCAGAGGTACTTTTTTCAAAAAGTACCCAAAAAAGCTTCGCCTGTTATCGTTCACACATTTTTAAGCTCATCTCACTAGGCTCGCCAACTCGGGGCTATGCCCCTCAAACAGTCCTCGCCTTCGGGCTTCGCCCTCTTCATTCGATTTCACTAACAAATGTACATTCACTTACCACAAGGCGAATGAGAATAACTTGCCAAAGGCAAAGTTATAAATTACATACAAAAAAGAGCAGGACTTACGCCCTGCTCTTTTTAACTTATATTTGAGATTGCTTCGGCTTACACCTCGCAATGACAGTTTAGATTTCGCGTCTTGGAGCTACATCATGCCGCCCATACCGCCCATGCCTGCCATAGCACTCATATCAGGGCCTGCGGATTTGTCTTCATCAGACACAATTGCAGCTTCTGTGGTCAAAAGCATACCGGCAACTGATGCTGCATTTTCAAGCGCACTTCTTGTAACTTTTGCAGGATCTACGATACCGGCTTTGAACATATCAACGTATTCACCGTTCAATGCATCAAAACCTTGAGCACCGTCAAGTTCTTTAACTTTTTCTGCAATTACTTCACCACGCTCTCCTGCATTGTCCGCGATTTGAATAAGCGGAGCATCAAGTGAACGAAGCAAGATTTCAGCACCTGTTTTTTGATCGGCTGAGCATTCCGTGCAAGATGCGATTTTTTCCGCCAATGATTTTGCAACTTTAATCAAAGTCACACCGCCACCAGGGACAATACCTTCTTCGATAGCTGCACGAGTGGCATTTAGGGCATCTTCAATTCTGAGTTTGCGCTCTTTTAGTTCAACTTCTGTAGCTGCACCGACTTCGATTACAGCAACACCGCCTGATAATTTGGCAAGACGTTCTTGAAGTTTTTCTTTATCATATTCGCTGTCAGATTGTTCGATTTGACGTTTAATCAAAGCCACACGCTCTGCAACAGCTGATCTGTTATCTTCTCCGACAACGATTGTTGTGTTGTCTTTTGTGACGGTAACGCGTTTTGCAGTACCCATCATTTGAACTGTCACGTTCTCAAGCTTGATGCCAAGCTCTTCTGTGAACAACTCACCGCCTGTTAAAATTGCGATATCTTCAAGCATAGCTTTTCTTCTGTCGCCAAACCCGGGAGCCTTTACAGCAACTGCGCGAAGGACTTTTCTCATTGTGTTAACAACCAATGTAGCCAAAGCCTCGCCCTCAACGTCTTCTGCTATAAGAAGCAAGCTTCTGCCTTCTCTGGCAACTTGTTCTAAAACAGGTACCAAATCTGCAATCAGGTTGATTTTTTTGTTTACGCAAAGAACGAAAGCATCATCCAAAACAGCTTCCATACGCTCAGAATCTGTCATAAAGTATGGAGAAATGTAGCCTTTGTCAAACTGCATACCCTCAACAACTTTTAGATTTGTGCCCATAGTTTTTGATTCTTCAACAGTAATAACGCCTTCTGCTCCGACTTTGTCCATAGCTTCTGCAATCAAATCACCGATATATTTGTCATTGCCTGCTGAAATTGAAGCAACTTGCGAGATAGCTTCTTTTGATTCAACTTTTTTGGCAAGAGCTTTGATTTCTTCAACTGCGATTTCAACAGCTTTGTTGATACCTTGTTTGATTTCCATCGGATTTGCGCCCGCTGTAACGTTTTTGAGGCCTTCTCTTACAATAGCTTGCGCCAAAACAGAAGCAGTCGTTGTACCATCACCTGCAACATCATTTGTTTTTGATGAAACTTCTTTAATCAACTGCGCGCCGGCGTTTTGCAACGGATCAGCAAGTTCGATTTCTTTTGCGATAGTAACACCGTCATTAACGATTTGGGGTGCACCAAATTTTCTTTCCAATATAACATTACGCCCTTTTGGTCCAAGCGTAACTTTCACAGCGTCAGCAACAGCGTCAACGCCGGCAAGCATTGCGTTTCTAGCTTCTTCTTTGAAAATAATTTTCTTTGCCATTATTCTAAACTCCTTTTTTATGTGGTCTTACATATATTTAATTTTTCAGGACAAAAAGACCTGAAACACCGACCAGTCCTAACCTAAGGACGGTCTGTCTTTTCAACAAAAATATATCAGGGATTACTCGATAATTCCCAACACATCTTTTACTGATAAAATTTTATATTCTTCTCTGTCAATTTTGATGTCGCTTCCGCCGTATTTTGCGAACAAAACGATATCGCCTACTTTGACTTCCATTTCTTCTTTAGCACCTGAGTCTAAAACTTTTCCGGGGCCTACTGCTAAAACTTCACCTTTTTGAGATTTTTCTCTTGCAGAATCAGGAATAAAAATTCCGCCTGAAGATTGTTGTGCTTCATCAATTACTTTAACAACTATTTTATCCGATAAAGGTCTGATTTTTGCTGACATGATAGTCCTCCATTTACTCTAACTTCGTCTAACTATAACATAAACTTAAATATAGTACATTTATACACCACGATAGGCTAATATCAGAGCAAAATTAAGGAATTTTTAATATTTTTCTTCAAGATAAATCAAATCAATAATTCTGAAGCTTTAACACCCAAATAATCTGCGATAAGCTGCAATCTGTTTATCGTAATATTGACCTTACCTTTCTCAAGCTTACTTATATACGAATTGTCAAAACCAAGCGACAAAGATAATTCTTCACGTCGCAGATTTTTTGCAATACGTAATTTTTGAATATTTTGGGCTAAAATTTGTTTAATATCTTGACTCATATTCCAATTTTGAGGCATAATTAACATT
The DNA here is from genome assembly GCA_028694275.1 of Candidatus Gastranaerophilales bacterium. Classification (GTDB taxonomy): domain Bacteria; phylum Cyanobacteriota; class Vampirovibrionia; order Gastranaerophilales; family CAJFVJ01; genus JAEWLZ01. The sequence continues at coordinate 1,169 of JAQUTS010000097.1, read as the reverse complement.
AATAACAGGAATGACATTCCAATAATAAAAAGGATAATAAAAGTGGAAAAAGAAAAACAATTAGAAGAAATTCGTCAGGAATTTTTGAGCCTTTTAAACATGAACGACCTAAAAGTAGATATTTATACAAAGAAAAACCTCTTAAAAGGCATTATTAACAACTTTTTTGATTATCTGAAAAATTATCTTTAATATTTTTCTTCAATCTTTTTCAAACTTCTGTAAAACTCTCCCTGCTTGACAAAAAGAGGCGTCTCCCAAGGATTTTTATGCACGGGGCTATTTTTGATTTCACTGCCCGGCAAGTGTAGTCCCCTCAATCCGACCGGCTCGTCATTTTTGGTCAGAAAGTCTATAAATTTTTTCACGGCATACTCCATATCTTTGTGCTGATTAACATTATCGCACAACTATTTGTTGAGTATCATCATCTAAGACGGTAATTTTTAAGTTGTGTAAAATTAGCCCTAAAACCCAAACTTTATAATCTCACATCCTTATGTTACGCTGTTTTTAAGAAAATCACAGAGGTGCATTATGCAAAAAACAAAACAAAATATAGAAGAAATAATAAAATCAGCAGAAAAAAATCTTCAAGAACAATTCGAAAATCTTGAACAAATCTGCCTTTCTAACCAGAAAAAAGTCCTTGATGCTTTTCGAGATAATCGCATCGCAGAAGAGCATTTTCACACCGTATCAGGCTACGGCCACGATGATATGGGACGAGAAGCCATTGATAAAACATTTGCCCAAATTTTTAAAGCAGAAAAAGCCATCGTAAGGCCGCATTTTGTATCAGGCACCCACGCACTTGCTTGCGCGCTTTTTGGTAATCTCAGATACGGCGAAAAACTCATCAGTATCGCAGGCCGCCCATATGACACGATGGAAGAAGTAATCGGGCTTAGAGGCAATAAACGTGCATCTTTGGCAGGTCATGGCGTACAGTATGACGAAATCCCTCTTATCGACGGACTTCATATAGATTTTGATGGAATCGAAAAAACTGTCGACAAAAACACCAATATGGTTTTAATTCAACGCTCACGCGGTTATTCGCTCCGCGATCCTATTACAATTGAGATGATGGAACGCATAATTAACATTGTCAAAAGCAAAAACCCTGATTGTATCTGCTTTGTAGATAATTGCTACGGCGAATTTAC